>JAJUHM010000184.1 GCA_029279925.1 Aquabacterium olei | reverse complement strand
CGATGCGCATGTCGATGCCATAGATGCCTTTGCCCTGCTTGGCCAGGATCTTTTCCTTCTCTTCCTTGGGCAGGTCGGCGTGCTTGGCCTTCAGGCGGCTGAGCGTGCCCAGCGGCGACAGTTCCGTCATGCCCCAGGCGTGGATCACTTCCACGCCAAACTCGTCCTGCAAAGTCTTGATCATGGCGGGCGGACAGGCCGAGCCCCCGATCACCGTGCGGCGGAAGGTGCTGAACTTGTGCCCATGGCTCTTGACGTGGTTGATCAGCCCCAGCCAGATCGTCGGCACGCCGGCCGAGAAGGTCACGCGCTCCTGCTCGAACAGTTCGTACAGCGAGGCGCCGTCCAGATGGTGACCCGGGAAGACCAGCCTGCAGCCGATCAGCGCGGCCGAGTACGGCAGCCCCCACGCGTTGACGTGGAACATCGGCACCACCGGCAGCACCGTGTCCGAACTGGACACGCACATGGCGTCGGGCAACGCGGCCGCATAGGCGTGCAGCACGGTGGAACGATGCGAGTACACCGCGCCCTTGGGGTTGCCTGTCGTGCCCGAGGTGTAGCAGATGCTCGCCGCCGTGTTCTCGTCGAACGAAGGCCACGTGTAGTTGCCGTCCTCGGCTTCCAGGATGTCCTCGTAGCACAGCAGGCTGGGCAGCGCCGACTCGCGCGGCATGTTGCTGCGGTCGCACATCAGCACCACATGCTTCAGTGAGGGCAGCGAGGGGGCGAGCTTCTCGACCAGCGGGAAGATGTTCAGGTCGACGAAGATGACCTTGTCCTGGGCGTCGTTCGCGATCCAGGCCACCTGCTGCGGGAACAGACGCGGGTTGATCGTGTGACACACGCGCTGCGAGCCCGAGACGCCGTAATAGATCTCCAGGTGACGATAGCCGTTCCACGCCAGCGTGCCGACGCGGTCACCCGGCTGCAGGCCCAGGCGATCGAGCGCCTGCGCCAGCTTGCGCGACCGCAACTCGACTTCCGCCCACGTGGTGCGGTGCGTGTCGCCCTCGACACGCCGCGAGACGATCTCGATGTCGCCGTTGTGCCGCGCAGCGTGCGTCAGCAGCGACGAGATCATCAGGGGCATGTGCATCATTTGGCCCATCAGGCTCATGGAATCAACCTCCAGCAGTACATGAAACGTATCCCGTCATTCGGGCATCAGCCAACGAGATCTGGAAACAACTCATTTCAGATCAGCGTGATCATAGGAAAGTTTGTACCGGGAGTGTCGTGCCTGACCCTCCGGGAGTACCCGTACACGTACCCCTAGCGCGACTCACTGCCCGGGCATCTGGAGCCGCTGCAGCGTGCTCAACAACAGCGCGGGCAGGGGCACGGGGCGGCGGGTGTGTCGATCGACATAGACGTGCACGAAGTGCCCGCAGGCTGCCGCGCTGTCATCGCCTTCCTCGAACAAGCCGATCTCGTACCGGACACTGCTGCGGCCGATGTGGGCCACCCGGATGCCCGCGTCCACATTCTTGGGAAACGCGAGCGACGCAAAGTAGTTGCAGTGCGTCTCGATCACCAGCCCGATCACCTCGCCAGCGTGGATGTCCAGCACGCCGGCCTCGATCAGGTAGCGGTTCACCGCCGTGTCGAAGTAGCTGTAGTAGGTGACGTTGTTGACGTGCCCGTAGACGTCGTTGTCCATCCACCGGGTGGTGATGGCCTGGAAATGCGCGTACGCGCTGCGGGGCTGAGCCTGAGGTCGTTCCATGGCGGCGATTATTCACGCGCGATGCCAGCGCTGCCATGCGTGAAAGGCCTCGACCACCGAGGCCAACTGCACATTCACCATCGCGTCCAGGTCGTGCCCGTAACCACCGGCCATGCACATGACAGCGGGCAGCTGCCTGTGCGCGCACCACTCCCACACGCAGCGGTCACGCGCTGCCATCCCGGCTGCCGTCAGCTTCAGGCGCCCGAGTCGGTCCCCTTCATGGGGGTCCGCGCCAGCAAGGTAGAACACCAGGCCGAAGGCGCGTTGCCCGTGCGTGCGATCCAGCTCGCGCATCGCGCCGTCCAGCGCAGCCAGATACGTCGCGTCCTCGCAGCCGTCCGGCAAGGGCACGTCCAGCGAGCCGGGCACCTTGCGGAAAGGAAAGTTGCGGTCGCCATGCAACGACAGGGTGTACACGTCGGGATCGTCGGCAAAGATCGCGGCCGTGCCATTGCCCTGGTGCACGTCCAGGTCGACGACAGCACAGCGGACGCCGGGCCGACGTCCCTGTTCGCGACGGATGGCCACCGCCACGTCGTTGAACACGCAAAAACCACTGCCTTGCGCGGCCCCGGCATGGTGGGTGCCGCCAGCCAGGTTCACCCCGACCCCTTCCGCGATGGCCGCGTCCGTGGCAGCCAGCGTGGCACCGACGGAACGACGCGAGCGCTCCACCAGCGCCGTGGACCAGGGAAACCCGATCTCGCGCACCTGGGCCGGGGTGAGCGAGCCAGCCGTGACCGCCGCCACGTAAGCCGGGTCATGGGCCCGCACCAGATCGGCATCGCTGGCGGCGTCGGCCTCGGCCAGCCTCACGCCTGGAAGAACACGGGCCACCGCTTCGCGCAACAACCCGTACTTGCGCATCGGAAACCGGTGCCCTTCCGGCAGATCAGGCTCGAATCGGTCGCTGTGGAAGGCGCGCATGCATCTCAGCTTAATGCCATCCCGCGGGCGCTGCGTGCCAACAAGCCCACGCCGCTCATTTGACCTCGCCTTGCCCCGCGGGCTACATTACTGACCGACCAGTCAGTTAGCAACCCGACCGCTGCCGTGCCCAAGCCCATCGTACCTCCCGCTGCCCCGGCCCCCTCGGCGACGAGCTGCCCGATCAAGGCAGCCGTGGCCGGCCTGGCGCCGCGGCTGCGACAGCGTCGCAAGGCGGCCCGTCCTCAGGAGTTGCTCGAAGCCGCCCTCACCCTGTTCGTCGAGAAGGGCCTGGCGGCCACCCGAACCGACGATGTCGCACGCCTGGCCGGCGTGTCGAAGGGCACCCTCTACCTCTACTACCCCAGCAAAGACGCGCTCTTCAAGGCAGTCGTTCACCACTACCTGGTCCAGGTGATCGCCGAGGGCACCGACCTGCTCGACCAGTTCGAGGGCTCGGCGGCCGATCTGCTGCGCCTGCTGATGCAGACCTGGTGGACGCGTGTGGGCGCGGAAAAGGTGGCGGGACTGGTGCCACTCATCATGGCGGAATCGGCGCACTTCCCGGAACTGGCGCAGTTCTACGTCGACCAGGTGATCGAGCCGAGCCGTCGGCTGCTGGGCCGCGCGGTCCAGCGCGGCATCGACCGCGGCGAGTTTCGCGGCGTCGACGTGCACATGGCGGTGCTGGCTTTGATGGCCCCCGTCCACTTTCTGATCATGCACCAGCACTCGCTCGCGCCCTGCGCCAGCATGCTGACCGGCATCGATCCCCAGGCCTATCTGGAGATCCAGCTGACGTTGCTCATCGACGGCCTGAGTGCAAGGGTGCAGCGTGGCGGAGAGGAGACAAGCCCGTCGGAAGCATGAGTTGCGTTGAACCGGGACAGTGTCGCGTCGAAGACGGCGCCCCCCTGAATCAGCGGCTCTTCTTAGAATCACGGTTTTGCCCCCATTCCTTTCCATACCGTCTCCCGTAGGATGCCCAGCATGAACGTCGAACAAGCCCGCTTCAACATGATCGAGCAACAGATCCGCCCGTGGGACGTGCTCGACACTTCGGTGCTGCAATTGCTGTCGGTCGTTCGGCGCGAAGAATTTGTCCCGGCGGCCCACCGTGCCCAGGCCTTCATGGACCTCGAACTGCCGCTGGGCAATGGCCGCAGCCTGCTGGCCCCGCGTGTCGAAGCCCGCCTGGTTCAGGACCTGAACCTCAGCAAGCGTGACACCGTGCTGCAGATCGGCGCAGCCACCGGCTACGTCACCGCACTGCTGGCACACAAGGCGCAGCGCGTGGTCGCCCTCGAGGCCGATGCCCAGCTGGTTTCGGCAGCACGCGCGAACCTCCGACAAGCCGGCGTGAACAACGCCGAGGTCGTGCAGGGCAATGGCACCGATGGCCTGGCCGCCCAGGCGCCTTTCGACGCCATCCTGCTGTGCGGTTCGGTGGCGTCCGTGCCCCAGGGCCTGCTGGATCAGCTCAAGACCGGTGGGCGCCTGCTGGCCGTCGTCGGACAGCTGCCGGTGATGCAGGCCGTGCTGTACACCCGCGGCGAAGGCAACCAGTTCAGCCAGCAAGCGCTGTTCGACACGGTCGCTGGCCGCCTCCCGGGCTTTGCCGAGCCCAGCCGCTTCAACTTCTGATCCACCGGACCGCCGGGTCCAGCCAAGGAATCCCCGAGATGTACCGTCACGCCCGCCCCCTGCCCTGCACGCGCCCGCGCTCCCTCGCTGGAAGGCGGTCTCTCGTCGGGGCCATGGTGGCCGCGGCGGTCTCGCTGATGTCCTCGGCGCCCGCGCGCGCCGACAACCTGCTGGACCTGCTGCAATCCGCCCGTGGTTACGATGCGGCCTACCTCGCTGCCAAGGCGCAGGCCGACTCCGTGCAATACCGCGTCGAACAGGCGTACGCACTGCGCCGCCCCTCCGTCGGCCTGCAGGGGGCGATCACCCGGTCTCACCTCGATTCATCGGTGCCGCCCTCGACGCTGACGACCGCGCTGGGCCAGCGGACCAACAACAGCAACTACACCAGCCGCCGCGTGGCCGTCCAGGTCCGGCAATCGCTGTACAACGGCCAGGACGCCGCACAGATCGAGCAGGCTGAGCGCTCGCTCGACGTCGCCGTGGCCGACCTCGAGACGGCAGAGAACGACCTCATCGTGCGCGTCACCCAGGCCTACTTCGACGTGCTGGCTGCCCAGGACGTGCTCCTGACGACGCAAGCCAACAAGAAAGCGCTGGCCGAACAACTCGCGGCTGCACGACGCAGCTTCGAGGTCGGCAACGCCACCATCACCGACACCCGCGAGGCCCAGGCGCGCCACGACCTCGCCTCGGCCCAGGAGATCGCGGCAACCAACGACCTGCAGGTCAAGCGCATTGCCCTGGACCAACTGGTCGGCCGGCCCAACGTGCAACCTGACCCGCTTGCCTCGCCGGCCAACCTGGAGTCCCTGAGCCCCGGTCAGGTGGACGACTGGATCGAACGGAGCGCCCGCGCCCCTCTGGTCCGCAAGGCCGAGCTCGGCCTGGAGGTCGCCCGCCTCGAGATCGACAAGGCGCGTGCAGGCCACCTCCCAGCCGTGGCGGCCACCGCCTCCGTGGCCCAGACCGAGGTCGACGCGGCCTCCTCCTTCGTGCGGACCAGCATGGGCGCCGGAACCTCCGCCACCGTTGGCGTCGAAGTCAACATGCCGCTGTTTGCGGGCTTCGCCACCCAGAACCGCGTGAAGGAAGCCCTGGCGCTGCAGGAGAAGTCCGAGCGGGACCTCGACAACGCCCGACGCTCGGTGTCGCTGGCCACCCGCCAGGCCTACACCGGTGTCATGTCCGGACTGGCACAGGTCAAAGCCTACGAAGCCGCGGAGTCCTCGGCCAAGCTGGCCCTTGAAGCGACCCAGCTGGGTTACCGCGTGGGGGTGCGCATCAACAAGGACGTGCTCGACGCGCAGACCGCGCTCGCCAACACGCAAAAGGACCTGTACAAGGCGCGCTATGACGTCATCGTGGGCAGCGTGCGCCTGCGTCAGGCGGCGGGCACCTTGCAGCCCGAGGCGCTGGCTGATCTGAACCGCCTCCTCGCTCCCGGCGGGGCCCCGGCAACACGCTGAAGCCTCACCGATACGGCAGGCCACACGGCAGCACAAGCATCAGGGCCCTGCGGGGCCCTTTTTCTTGGGTCATGGCTGCCGGCTTTCGACCTGACTCACCCCACTTGGTTGCGGGGGGTAGCCGTAAACAGATGCAATGGCCGTTTCAGTACGGCGCCAAGGGTTTGCCCGCAAGTGGTGCATGACCGCTGCACCGCTTTCGCTGGGAAGAACGTTTGTTCGAGTTCACCCCGTGCTCCGCAGACCGTGACGCGTTACACACAAATGCTCACGGCCCGCCTCGGTAACGGCCATTACCCTACGACTCGCCTCGGCACATCGCCGGGGTCGGCGTCGGGCCGAGCGGCCGCCTGACGGTGTTTCGAACCAGCAAGCGCCGCATATCAATTGGGGATATTCATGAAACTCGCACTGAAGAGCATCATCGCCACCGCGTCGTTCATCGCCATGGGCGCGGCCTCGGCTGCCGACATCAACCTGCCGGTCGGCGGTTCGATCAACGGCTTCACCCTGGTCGGCGGCACGGGCACCCTGACCTTCGACCGCTCGCTGGTCACGGCCATCAACACCGGCCAGATCAAGCTGGCCGAAGCCGCCCCGGCCACTGCCGTGCTGAAGACGACCTCGACCGGCCGTTATCAGAACACGGAAGGCAACCGCCCCACGTTCACCGCCCCGATCACCGGCCTGGCCGTGACCGGCACCTCGGTGACCGACGCGTACACCGCAGGTGGTGCACTGATGACCGTGGAAGGCGAGATCGACGGTGAAGAGAACCTGGCCTCCAGCGGCGGTTCGCTGTCGGTGACCAACATCCACGCCGACCTGACCACCAACCGCATCTACGTGGACATCGTGGGCGGCAACGGCGTCGGCACGCTGAACAACTTCCACCTGTGGGACATCGGCAACATCGAAGGCGGCACCACGCTGATCGACGGCACCGTGACCACCACGCTGAGCAACCTGACCATCGCCGGCGGTGTCG
>JAJUHM010000183.1 GCA_029279925.1 Aquabacterium olei | reverse complement strand
GGGCTCAGCTACGCCTTGCTGGACAGCGCCGGCCCGCAACAGTGGCCCATGCCGCAGGGTGCAGCCCAGGGCACGGCGCGCCTCTACACCGACGGCGTGTTCCCGACAGCCAACGGGCGCGCCCGGTTTGCCGCCATGCCTTATGAGCCGGTCGCGGAAGCGCAGGATGCGGCTTACCCGTTCAGCCTGAACACCGGCCGCCTGCGCGACCAGTGGCATGGCATGAGCCGCACCGGCACGCTGGGGCGGCTCTTCGGCCATGTGAGCGAACCTGTGGTCGAGGTGAACCCGCAGGATCTGGCCCGTCTGGGTCTGCAGGACGGGGCGCTGGTGTCGGTGCGCTCGCGCCGCGGCGAGGTGATCGTGCCCGCCCAGGCGAACGACGGCATGGCCGAAGGCCAGGCCTACATCGCCATGCACTGGGGCGCGGAATACCTGGGGGGCGCCGACGCCGACGGGCTGCCCCGCCAGGGCGTGAACGCGCTGACGCAGCCGCGCTTCTGCCCCACGTCCAAGCAGCCCGAACTCAAGCATGCGGCCGTGCGCATCGAACCGGCCCCCCTGCCCTGGCGGCTCACGGCGCTGGCCTGGCTGCCCGCAGACCAGGCCCTGGCCGTCAGAGAGGCGCTCAAGCCCCTGATGACCGCCTTCCCCTTTGCCAGCTGCGTGCCCTTCGGGCGCGAGGGCGATGAAACGGGCCCCGGCAGCCGGGTCGGCGTGCTGTTTCGTGCGGCCGCGGCCACGGCGGCCGACGAGGCCCTGCTGGCGCGCCTGCTGGCGCTCATGGGGCTGGCTGGCGACGACGTCATGCGCTACACCGACTGGCACGCGGGCCAGCACCGGGCGATGCGCCTGGCGCGCGACGGGGAGCACATGCGGCTTCAGGCCTGCCTTCTGGCGGGCGACGATGCCGCGGCAGCCTGGCTGCGCCCGCTGCTGCAGGACGACCTGCCCGTTGAAAGCCATGGCCGGCTGCTGCTGGCCCCGGGGGCGACACCGCCAGCAGGCCTCGCCTCCCGCGGCAAGCAGGTCTGCACCTGCTTCAACGTGAGCGAGACCGACATCGAGGCCACCCTGCCCCACTGTGCAGGCACCGACGACGCCCGTCTGGCCGCGCTGCAAGGCAAGCTGAAGTGCGGCACGAACTGCGGCTCATGCATCCCCGCCCTGCGCAAGCTGATCAAGCTGCACCCGGCGCTGGAAGCCGCAGCGTGATCACCGGCATGGCCGCCCCAGGCGCCGCTCCGGCCTCTGGGGCCGGATAATCCCGCAGGTCTGGCCTGACCAGATCACGCAACCGGACCCCTACAGCGCATGAGCATCGCGGCATACATCAAGGAAATCGGGCGGGGCAAGGACGGCGCCCGCCCCCTCACGTTCGAGCAGGCGCAGGACCTGTTGAGCCAGGTGCTGGACGGACAGGTCACCGACCTGGAGGTCGGTGCCTTCTGCCTGGCCATGCGCATCAAAGGCGAAACGCCCGAAGAGCTGGACGGCTTCGTGCAGGCCACGCTGGCCCGCTGTGTGCCGCTGGCACCGGCTGTGGCGCAGGTACCCGCCCTGGTCGGCACCGTCGTGCTGCCCTCGTACAACGGGGCCCGCAAGCTGCCCAACCTGACGGCATTGCTGGCCGCGTTGCTGGCGCGGCGGGGTGTGGGCGTGCTGGTGCATGGGCCGGCCGCCGACCCCACCCGCGTCACCACCGCGCAGGTCTGGCAGGCACTCGGCTGGCCGGTGGTGCAGGACGCCGCCACGCTGGCTGCGGCGTGGCAAGCGGGGCAAGCCGCCTTCATCGCCACCGACACGCTGTGCCCCGCCCTGGCTCGCCTGCTGGCGGTGCGCTGGACGATCGGCCTGCGCAACCCGGGCCACACGGTGGCCAAGCTGCTGGACCCGTTTGCCGGCGCCGGGCAGCCTGCCATGCGGGTGGTCAACCACACGCATCCCGAGTACGCCCATTCGCTGACGGGCTTTCTGACGCGCGTGCAGGCCCATGCCCTGCTGATGCGCGGTACCGAAGGCGAGCCGGTGGCCGATGCGCGCCGCCAGCCGCGCTTCGAGGTGTTCCTGAACGGTCAGCGGGACGAAGCCCTCTCGCGCTTGCCGCAGGAGGGCGTGCTCACGGCCTTGCCGGAACTGCCCGAGGGCCGGGCGGCCGACCTGACTGCCGACCATGTGCGTGCCGTGCTGGCCGGCACCAGCGTGCTGCCCGACGCGATCGCGGCCCAGGTGGATTGCCTGGTGGCTGCACTGGGCAGACAGCGCAAAGGCTGAGGCCGGCTGGGATTCAGCCGGCGGTGGCGCGCGGGCCGGGGCGCCCCAGCCACAACACCCCCACCAACACGACCAGCGTGCCGGCCATCAGCCGCAGCGACACGGGCTCGTCCAGCCAGATGGAAGCCATCCAGATCGTGGAGAGCGGCCCCACCATGCCGATCTGTGACGCGGTGGGTGCGCCCAGCAGCGCCACGCCACGCATCACCATCCACATCGGCAGCACCGTGCAGACGGTGGCGTTGACCAACGACAGCAGGTAGACATCGGTCGGCAGCCCGGACAGCCGCCCCAGCACACCGCCGCTGCCCAGCCACACGGCCAGCCACTGCACCAGCGTGACGACACAGGCCACCGACGAAGCCAGGCCGATCAGCCGCGCCGAGCCCACACGGGCCACCAGGCGCCCGCTGCCGATCAGGTACACGGCATAGGCCACCGCGCTCAGAAAGACCAGGCCACTGCCCAGGCCCACCGCCTGCCATGGCAACAGGGAGGTGGCCGACGCGGCCACCACATGGGCCAGATCCAGGTCGTGCCCGAAAACCAGCATCACGCCGGCATAGGCCAGCACCATGGCCACCACCTGAGGCGCCCTGACGCGCTGGTGGAACCACAGCGCCGACAGCAACAGCACGACCGCGGGATTCAGGTAGAGGATGGCGCGCTCGAGCCCGGCGCTGATGTACTGCAGGCCGAGGAAGTCCAGCGTGCTGGCCATGTAGTAGCCGCAAAAACCGAGGCCCGCGATCTGCCAGCGCTCGCGGGACGACAGGGGCGCAACGGGCTCGACACCGGGGCGGCGGCGCATTGTCCACCAGGCGATGCCCAGGAACAGCGGCAGGGCCATGGCCATGCGCAGGCCGATCACCGCGAACGCGTCGGCGCCGGTGCGGTACATGAGCTTGGCCAGAATGGCCTTGCCGGAAAAGGCAATGGCGCCAGCCAGGGCGAAGGCCAGGCCCTGGAGGCGGCGCGTATCGGTCGGTTCAGCGATGAGGGGGGCGGGGTTCATCCGCACACCTTAGCGGATGCGCAGCGCCCCGGGGCCCGGCTGAATCGGGAACCGCTGGTGAAACCGCGCCCACCGCCGGTGAGCCCAGCCGCTCCCACTCGGCCATGGCCAGTTGCACCTGCTCGTGCCGCACCACCCCGAAGCCCTTGATGCGCTCGGCCACTTTCAGCTGGCTCAACGCCTGATCCAGGGTCTCCGGCGTCAGCGTGGCCACGCAGTGGTCGACCAAGGACTCGTAGCGGGCGAGCACGGCTCGGTCCTCGCGCCGGTCGGCGGTCCAGCCCATCGGGTCATACCAGCGCCCGCGCAGGCCCTTGAGGCGTGCCACGCCGGCCATCAGCCATTGCCAGCCCGCGCCGAAGGCGTGCTTGGCCGGGCGCCACACCCCATTCACCAAGCGCCCCCCGCCCAGCTTGCCCAACCAGGGCGGCGCCAGGTGCCACACCACGCGGTAGTCCCCTTCGAACTGCGCGGCCAGTTGCTTGCGGAAGGACTCGGCCGTCAACAGGCGGGCCACCTCGTACTCGTCCTTGTAGGCCATGAGCCGGGCCAGCTGGTGCGCGGCCACACGCGTGAGCTTCTGGCTGCCAAATGCAGCTTCGGCCTGCCGCAGCGCCTCGATGCGTGCCACATAGCGCGCTGCATAGGCGTCGTCCTGATACTCGCGCAGCCAGGCTGCATGGCGGCTCAGCACGGTGTCCAGGGGCTCGGAGTCCGGGCGGCGGCCCTCGGCCCATTGCACGGTGCGCGTGGGCGCCATCATGCGGGCCACACCGACCGGGTCGTGCGCCACCCGCCGCCCCCATTCGAACGCGGCCAGGTTCTTGTCCACCTGCACGCCGTTGAGCTCGATGGCACGCCGCAAGGTCGCGCCCTGCAGCGGCACCCAGCCCATCTGCCAGGCCAGGCCCAGCATCAGCGGGTTGGCGTAGATGGCGTCACCCAGCACACGCTCGGCCAGCTGCACGGCGTCCACCTTGCGCGTTCTTCCAGCGCCCACGGCCCGCTCGATCTGGCTTTCGCACGCGGCGCCGGGGAACTGCCAGCCCGGGTCCTGCATCAACGACGCCGTCGGGGTGTGGTGGGTGTTGAGCGCCACGTGCGTGCGGCTCTCGCACAGCACGGTCTGCGTCTGGGCGTGGGCGGCCACGATGGGGTCACACGCGATCAGCAGGTCGGCCTCGGCCATGCCAACCCGGGTGGTGTGGATGTCCTGCGGGTCGTCGGCGATCTGCACGTGGCTCCAGGTGGCGCCGCCCTTCTGAGCCAGCCCGGCGGCCTCCTGGGTGATGACACCCTTGCCCTCCATGTGGGCCGCGATGCCCAGCAACTGGCCGATGGTGATGACGCCGGTGCCGCCGATGCCGGCCACCACCATGCCCCAGGCCCGAGGCGCAGCCGGCACATCGGGCTCAGGCAGCGGGGGCAGGCTCGCCAGATCCGGCAGGCCAGCCTGGGGGGAAGCCGAGCGCAGACGCCCTCCCTCCACCGTGACCAGGCTGGGGCACAGCCCGTTCAGACACGAGAAGTCCTGGTTGCAGCTGCTCTGGTTGATGCGGCGCTTGCGGCCCAGCGGCGTGTCCACCGGCTCCACGCTCAGGCAGTTGGATTGCACGGCGCAGTCGCCGCAGCCCTCGCACACGGCCTCGTTGATCACCACGCGGCGGGCCACTTCAGGCAGCTTGCCGCGCTTGCGACGACGGCGCTTTTCGGTGGCGCAGGTCTGCTCGTAGACGATGGCGGTACAGCCCTTCACCGTGCGCAGTTCGCGCTGCAGCGCCTCGAGCTCGTCGCGATGGTGCACCGTCACCCCTGCGGCCAGGTCCGGCGTGCGGGCATGGCGTGCCGGCGCGTCGCTCACGACGGCGATGCAGCGCACGCCCTCGGCCTGCAGCTCGCGCGTGAGCGCTGCGACGCTGAGCTGCCCGTCCAGCGGCTGGCCACCTGTCATGGCCACGGCATCGTTCACCAGGATTTTGTAGGTCACGTTCACCCCGGCCGCCACCGACTGCCGGATCGCCAGCAGGCCGGAATGAAAGTAAGTGCCGTCACCCAGGTTCACGAACACATGGGGCTCGTCGGTGAACGGCGCCTGCCCCACCCAGCCCACGCCCTCGCCGCCCATCTGCGTGACCATGCTGGTCTGCCGGTTCATCCACAGCGCCATGTAATGGCAGCCGATACCGGCCATGGCGCGCGAGCCCTGCGGCACCCGGGTGGAAGTGTTGTGCGGACAGCCGCTGCAGAACCACGGCGGGCGCTCGGCGGAAGCGCCCTGCTGCTGCAAGGCCAGTTCCTTGGCCTCGATCACCTGCAGGCGCTCGGCCATGCGGGCACGCAAAGCGGGGTCGTGCCCGTCCAGCAGCCCCAGGCGCTCGATGCGCTGCGCCACAGCCCGCGCGATCAATGCCGGGTTCAGGTCGGCCTTGCCCCGCAGCAACCAGCGTGAAGCCGGGTTGGCCACCGACCATTCGCCACCGGTGAAATCGCCCTCGGGCTCGCTGAACTTGCCCAGCACGTTGGGTCGCACGTCTTCGCGCCAGTTGTAGAGCTGCTCCTTGATCTGGTATTCGATGACCTGGCGCTTTTCTTCCACCACCAGGATCTCCTGCAAGCCGGTGGCAAAGGACCGTGTGATGCTGGCCTCCAGCGGCCAGACCACCGCCACCTTGTGCACGCGCAGGCCGATGCGGGCGCAGGCCTCGTCGTCCAGCCCCAGGTCGAACAAGGCCTGGCGCAGGTCGTTGTAGGCCTTGCCGCTGGCGATCAGGCCCAGGCGGGCATGCGGGCTGTCGATGACCGTGCGGTTGAGCTGATTGGCCCGCACATAGGCCAGCGCCGCGTACCACTTGTGGTCCATCAGCCGGGCTTCCTGCTCCAGGGGCGTGTCCGGCAGGCGGATGTGCACGCCCCCTGCGGGCATGGTGAAGTCCTCCGGCAGCAGGATGCGCACGCGGTCCGGGTCGACCTCCACCGTGGTGGACGACTCGACCACCTCCTGAATCGTCTTGAGCGCCGTCCACACGCCGGCATAGCGGCTCATCGCGAAGGCATGCAGGCCCAGATCGAGGATCTCCTGCACGCTGCTCGGGAAGAACACCGGGAAGCCGCAGGCCTTGAAGACGTGGTCGCTCTGGTGCGCCACGGACGAGCTCTTGGCCACATGGTCATCGCCCGCCACGGCCACCACCCCGCCCAGCGGCGCCGTGCCCGCCATGTTGGCATGCTTGAACACGTCCACGCTGCGGTCCACGCCCGGCCCCTTGCCGTACCAGATGCCGAACACACCGTCGACCTTGTGCGGGCCGGGCCCGAGCCGCAGCTGCTGCGTGCCCCAGACCGCGGTGGCGGCCAGCTCTTCGTTCACGCCGGGCTGGAAGACGATGCCGTGGGCCTGCAGGTGGGCACGCGCCTGCCACAGGGCCTGGTCGTAGCCACCCAGGGGCGAGCCCCGGTAGCCGCTGATGAAGCCCG
>JAJUHM010000182.1 GCA_029279925.1 Aquabacterium olei | reverse complement strand
GGCCTGCTGATCGGTCTTGCCGCCCGCTGCGGCAAAGGCCTCGGCTTCTTGACACAATGACGATGCGCGCGCAGCGCATCCCGAATCGCATCCGACCCGAAAGCGTGACACCGTGAGCACGACCCCGACCTCTCTGCACCTGCCCCTCGACCCCCATCACCACAGCGAGCCGGGTGAACTGGCGAACAAACTCGGCTACGCCGGCCTGCTTCCCTTCGTCGGCGGGGCCTTGTTCGTCTGGCTGCTGGTGGGGCGCGTCGAAGACGAGCCGTTCGTTTTCGTGGTGCGCGCACTCACCAGTTATGCAGCGCTCATCGTGTCCTTCCTGGGCGGCATTCCCTGGGGCCTGGTGATGCTGCGAAGTGCGGCCGGCGAGGCGGACGGCCCTTTGCACCACCGCGCGCTGTGGGCCGGCATCGCCTTCTCGCTGGCGGCCTGGGTGGCGCTGCTGATGCCGCCCCACGCCGGCCTCGTCGTGCTGGGCTTTCTGATCATCGGCTGCTACCTCGTTGACCGCAAGCGCTATCCCGAACTCGGCGTGGCGGGCTGGCTGACCCTCCGGTTCCGTCTGACCGTGTTCGCCAGCCTCAGCTGTTTCCTGGCCGCCGCCCAGATCTGAATACGCCATGATCGATTACCGCATTGAAGTGGGTGACGCCCACGCGCACCGTTTTGCCGTCACGATCAAGGTGGCCCGGCCTGCCGAAGGCCAGCTGTTCAGCCTGCCTGTGTGGATCCCGGGGAGCTACCTTGTACGGGAGTTCGCGCGCCATCTGTCGCCCATCGCGGCCCACCAGGGTGGCCGGGCTTGCGCGGTGCGCAGTGTGGACAAGGCCACCTGGCAGGTCGACTGCAGCGCGCGTGGTGCGCTGACGCTCAGCTATGAGGTGTATGCGTTCGACACCTCGGTGAGGGCGGCCTTTCTCGACGCGTCTCGCGGCTTCTTCAACGGCACCAGCGTCTTTCTGAAAGTCCACGGTCAGGAAGACACGCCACACCGCGTGAAGATCGCGGGGCTGCCGCGCAGCTGGGCGGTGGCCACGGCGCTGAAGGCGGTCCGGGTCAACACCCAGGGTGTCGGGGATTACGAGGCCTCCGGCTATGACGAACTGGTCGATCATCCGGTGGAGATGGGCCAGTTCTGGCAAGGCACGTTCACGGTGCGGGGCGTGACGCATGTGTTCGTGGTGGCCGGGGCCCCAGACGATCTGGACGGGCAGCGCCTGCTGGATGACACCCGCAAGATCTGCGAGGCACAGATCGCGTTCTGGCACGGCCGCAAGAAGGTGCCCTTCGACCGCTATGTGTTCATGCTCAATGCGGTGGAAGACGGCTACGGTGGCCTGGAGCACCGGCAAAGCACGGCCCTGATCTGCAGCCGCAAAGACCTGCCGCGCACGCAACGTCCCCTCAACCAGGACGCGTACACCACGCTGCTCGGGCTGATCAGCCACGAGTACTTCCACACCTGGAACGTGAAGCGCCTCAAGCCGGAGGCCTTCGCGCCTTACGACTACACACGAGAGAACCACACGCGCATGCTGTGGTTCTTCGAGGGGTTCACGTCGTACTACGACGACCAGTTCCTGCTGCGCACGGGCCTGATCGACGCCACGACTTACCTGAAGCTTCTGACGAAGACGGTGAACCTGGTGCTGGCTTCGCCCGGCCGGCTTCAGTACAGCGTGGCACAGGCGAGTTTCGATGCCTGGACGCGCTACTACCGCCAGGATGAGAACACGGCGAATGCCACGGTGAACTACTACACCAAGGGATCGCTGGTGGCCCTGGCCCTCGACCTGAGCCTGCGCGCCCTTCCGGCACAGCAAGGGCGCCAGCCCTCGCTGGATGGGGTGATGCGACGGCTGTGGGCGCTGGCACGCCCCATCCGCGAGCAGGATGTGGCGCAGGCACTGGCAGACGAAGCGGGGTGCGCACCAGCGGGGTCAGCCGGACGAGCGCCACTGGACGCATGGGCCACGGTGCTGCACGACTGGACCGAAGGCACCGCAGATCTGCCGCTGTCCGCCCTCATGGCCTCGCACGGCGTGAGCTGGTCGACCAAGCCAGGATCGGTGGCGCAGCGCCTGGGCCTGCGGCTGACCGAGGCGGGTGGTGCGCTGAAGGTGCAGGCCGTGATGCATGGCGGCGGCGCGGAGGCCGCCGGCGTCAGCGCGGGCGACGAGCTGTTGGCCCTGGCCGGCTGGCGCCTGCGCCGCCCGGACGACCTCGCCAACTGGCACGACGCCGACCGCATGCAGCCTTTGTTGCTGGCCCGGGATGGTCGGGTGATGACCGTCGATCTGCCGGCGCTGAACACGCGCACCGCACCGCTCGCCGCAGGCGACGTGGTCTCGCTGATGCCCGCCGACAAGCCCGATCCGGAGGCCTTGCAACGCCGGCAGGCCTGGCTGACACGCTGATGAAGCAGCCCGGGGCCCCGCGCGCGTCGGTACGGCGCCACGCCGTGGCGCTTGCCGTGCTGGTGGCCCTGGTCAGCCTGGGCCATCTGTGGCTGACCCGGGAGGTGGCCCAGCGGCTCGGCGTGCCGGCGGCCGATCAAGCACAGCGCATCCAGCGCATGGAAGCGGTGTACGTCAGTGAAATGCGTCTGGCGTCGCCCCCCGTGGCGGCAGCGCCCCCTGCCCCGCCCCCACCCTCACCGGCGCGTCGGGCGCGACCTGAACGCAAGCCCCGCCCGCCAGAGCCCGCCGCCAGCGCGCCCGATGCGGCTGAATCGACCCCCGAGGCGGTCGATGTGGCCGAATCAGAAGCAGCGGTGGCCGACGCGGTGCCGGATGCCGCGCCAGACGCGCCCTCCTCGGCTGCGATGGCCAGTGTGGCGCCGGCCGCATCCGAACCGCCCTCCAGCCCGACCCCGGGTGGGGCCGGCCCGTCCGAGCGCACGGCCCAGGCTCCAGCCAATGGCTTCGTCTGGCCGGCTGCTGCGCGCGTGCGGTTCAAGATGAATGGCAACTACCGCGGCCCCATCCAGGGCCAGGGCGTGGTGGAATGGGTGCGCCAGGGCAGCCGTTATCAGGTGCACCTGGACGCCACGGTCGGGCCCAGCTTCGCGCCGATCGGGTCGTGGAACCTCAGCAGCCAGGGACGCATCACCCCGCAGGGCCTGCAACCCGAGCGCTACGAGAACGTCAACCGCTTGCTGATCCGCAGCGGCGCGCCGAAGGTGATCCAGTTCGACACGGGTGACATCGCGCTGCCGGACGGCCAGAAACTGCCCCGTCCCGAGGGCGTGCAGGACCCGATCAGCCAGATGATCCATCTGGCCTACCAGTTCATCCTCCGCCCCTCCCTGGCCCAGGCCGGTCAACGCATCGAACTGCCGATCGCCTCGCTGCGCAAGGTGGAGGTGATCGCCTATGACGTGCTGGGCGAAGAGGTCCTCGACACGCCGATCGGCGCCGTCCCCACCGTGCATGTCCGCCCCCGGCGACTGGTGGAGGACAACAACAACCTCAGCCTCGAGTTGTGGTTCGCGCCGGGCCTGCAGTACCTGCCGGTTCGCATGATGGTGCGCCAGGGCGGAGCGAACTTCATGGAGCTGCGCATGAACGGCGCACCGCAGATGGGTGCGATGCCGCCCGCGGCATCGGCGACCGCGCCGTGATCCCCCGGGCGAGGGCGCAAGTCGTCAGGACGGACGTGCCTGAGCCTTGGTGAGGCGTTGCTCGATGGTGGCCGCGCTGGCGGCCCCGGGCAGACGCGTGCCGTCCTCGAAGATGAGGGCAGGCGTGCCATTGACGCGGAGCTTCTGGGCCAGCGCGCCATTGCGCTGGATCGGCGAGGCGCAGGCGCCCAGCGCGCGCGGGGGCGCGCTGTTGTTGAGCATCCAGTCGCGCCAGGCCTGCGTGCGATCCTTGGCACACCAGATGGCCTCGGCCTTCTGTCGGGAATCGTCGCCCAGGATCGCCACCACGAAGTTGTAGACGGTCACGTCCTTGACCTGTTGCAGATCGCGTTCGAGTCGCTTGCAGTAACCGCAGTTGGGATCGGCGAACACCACCAGTTGACGTTTGCCCGTGCCGTTCTTCCAGACGACGGCGTCCTTCAGGGGCAATTGCCCGAAATCCACCTTGTTGATCTCGTCCAGCCGCTCCTCCGTGAGGTTGCGCCGGGTGCGCGTGTCCAGCACATTGCCATCGATCAGGTAGTCCCCGTTGGCGTCGGTGTAGAACAGGTGGCCGCCGCTGCGCACCTCGAGCAGGCCGGCAATCGGCGCCGGCCGGGCGCCGTCGATGGGCGGAAGGTCGGGCAGGCGCTGAGCGAGCTTCTGACGCAGCGCCTGAAGCTGGGCGGCCGGCAAGTCGGCGGGCTGTTGCGCGAGCACCGGCATCGCCGTTGCAAGACCGAGTGCGAGGCTCAGGGCACTCAGCGACCGACGAGGCAGGAGGATGGGCATGGCGATGGGCTTTCTTGACGAGGTGGGGCGGGCTCAGGCGTCGAGGGCACGGCCCACCAGCCAGTGCTTGAGCGGGCCCAGATTCTCGACAGCCCGCATGCCGAGGTTGCGTGCGACCTTGAAGGGCGCGCGGTCGTCGGCGAAAAGGTGCAGCAGCCCGTCGGTCAGCGTCGACATGGCCTGGGTGGGCCATTGCCGCTGGCGGACATACCGGGCCAGTGTTCTTTCGTCCCCAGCGTGGCGCCAGGGTTCCGTGGCCCGGGCGTGGCGCAGCACGGACACCAGTGTGTCGACGTCGGCCAACCCGAGGTTGAGGCCCTGCCCGGCCAGGGGGTGAACCTGGTGGGCCGCGTCCCCCAGCAGCACCCAGCCAGGCCCGCTCCAGCGCGAGGCGCGCGCCAAGGCAAGCGGCCAGGACGCCACCTCGGAGGCCAGGGTCAGCGTGCCGACCTGCTCGGCGGCCTCCGGGTCGCTGTCTCGGAGCGCCTGGTTGAGCGTGGCTTCGAAGTCGGCAGGCGACATGGCCTGCAAGGCCTGCGCCCGTGCATGGGGAACGGACCACACCAGGCCATAGGATGACCCCGGCTCGGGATCATGGAACGGCAGCAGGGCCAGGATGTCCGGCGAACGGAACCACTGCCGTGCCAGCCCATGGTGGGGATGCGCGGCCCGCAGCCTCGCAGCAACACCGGCGTGCCCGTAATCGCGGCGGTCGAAATGGACCCCCAGCGCGGCGCGCGTGTCGGAGTGCTTGCCCTCGCAGATGGCAAGCAGGTGTGCGGGCACCGGCGGCCCATCTCCCTGCAAGGGCGGCACGGTCTCGACGCGCGGCGCATAGCGCATGGCCTCGCCGAGCAGGCGCTCGAGCTGGGCTGCATCGACGATCCAGGCCAGTTCGCTCACGTGCTGGCTCCAGCTCGAGAAGTTCAGGCGGCCCTCGCCATCGCCCCGGATCGCCATGTCGGCCACCGGGGTGGCATGCGCTTTCAGCGCGGGCCAGACCCGCAGGCGATCGAGCAACGCGATCGCGCGGGCGTTGAGCGCATAGGTGCGAACGTCGGCGCGGGCGGACGCGGGCGCCGCAGCCCGCGCCCAGGCCACGCGCCAGCCCTCCGCTGACAGCGACAGCGCCAAGCTCATCGCCACCGCGCCCGAGCCGCTCACACACACATCGAATGGACCACTGACCATGGAAAACCCGTCAACATTGAAGGCCGCGCTCCATGTTCAATGGTGCAGGCCGAAAGCAAGCAGGCCGTAATCTAACGCGGGATTCACGGAAACAGGACCACAGGACAGGAATGTCGGAACACCACCGCCGGGAACGGGCCGCAAGTCAGGATGACACGCAGCCAGGCACGGCCTCAGAGGGCACGGAAAGCACCCTCTCCTTGATCGAGCGCAAGACAGCCCTTCGCATCCTGCTGATCGGGGCGTTCGCCCTTGTGGTGCTGTGGATCAGCGAGTGGTCGAGCGGCGTGATCGCAGCACACGACCGCTGGGCTCAGCCGGCGCTCGCGGCCTTCCTGGCCTATCAATACTGGCGACTCCGGCGTGCTCCACGCGATCTGCTGTCGGCCCAGCGCAGCGCGGTGGCCGGCGTGGCCCTCTATTGCGTGATTGCCATGGCGGTGGCGGCCCTGATCGATCCCGCCACCCTCACCCTGCAGTGGTTTGCCAGCAACTTCATGTGGCTGCCCGTGGTGTCGCTGCTCATCCATCTGACCTTTCCGTGGCGATGGGCCGTGTCCCTGTCCGTGGCGCTGAGCAGCATTGCCGCCCTGCCCGGCCTGTGGATGCTGGGCCAGCCACCCTCAGCCGAACACGGCCACGTCGTCCGCGCCCTGCTGATCAATGGTGTGCTGGTGCAGGCCACGTTTCTGATCGCGCTGGTCGCCGTCGAGCGGTTTCGGCATGGCATCGGGCTCATCGTGGCGGGCGAGTCTGAGGGCTCCGCGGATGCGCGTCAGGCCCTGGCAACGTGGCTGCAAACCCACACGGCGGAACTGGCCCGCGCCCGGGATGCGGCCGAATCCGCCTCCCGGGCCAAGTCGCGCTTTCTGGCGGTCATGAGCCATGAGCTGCGCACGCCACTGCACGCCATGCTGGTCTCGGCCGATCTGCTGTCGGACCGGCACCAGGACCGCCTCGATCCCGAGACCGAGGCCCGGCTGCTGCGCACGATCCGCAGCAGCGGCCAGCATCTGCTGACGCTGATCGACCAGGTGCTGGAGCTGTCTCGCATCGAGGCGGGCCGGGTGGAAACGGTGTCCCAGCCGCTCGACCTTCACCGGGTGGTGCACCAGGCGTGTGCCGCGGTGCGGCCCATGGCGGAACTCAAGGC
>JAJUHM010000181.1 GCA_029279925.1 Aquabacterium olei | reverse complement strand
GGACGGGATGGACCGGCTGGCTCGGGCGGCGAGCTCGCTGGGCTGACCGCGCGAAAGACGCCACCGGCTCACCTTTTGAGCCCTTGTTTCGATGGGGGCGGCACCGGCCAAACGCCCTCCCGTGAACATGGGGGCGGTCGACACATCTCGATTTCGGCGCTCCTGTAACTTGCGGCCCTGTCTGTTTTTCATACGGGGATACAAGATGCGTTCCATCATCAAGGCCACGCTGGTCTGCGCGCTCGGCCTGTCTGCTTCGTTGGCCTCTGCCGCCGTGCAGTCGTCGGCTTCGATCCACAACCTGAGCTTCCAGCTCATCGACTTGAACCCGCTGGATGGGGCCTCGTTCACGCTGATGAACAACGCTGGCACCTCCAGCATGAGCCTCAACGTGTCGGACGCGACCTATGGTGAGTCCGACACCTTCGGGCGTTCGCGTCAGGGTCTGCTGTCCTTCACCAAGAGCGTCGACTCTTCGCTGGACAACGCATCCGGCTCCGCGTCGCTGAGCGCCACCTCGCTGAGCGTGCAGGGCAGTGCCCATGGCGCAGGCACGTCCTACAGCGCATCGGTCTCCTCGGCTGCGCCATACAGCTACTACGGCGCGAGCAACATCACGCTGTCCGCGCAGTCCATCCTGGTGATCCGTGCAGAGGCGAGCGTGTTTGCCGAAGCCGTGAACCCTCAGGACTGTTCGTACTCCTGGTGGTGCTACAACACGGAGTCGGCCAGCGCGACTGCGTCGATGTCGCTGAACTACAGCAACAGCGGCGCGATGGGGTCGGTCTCCTACAACTACAGTGACACCCTGTCCGTGAGCGCTCTTGCCCGTGGTGCCTACACTGATTCCGTGTTTGTGGGCTACGACTGCTCCACGTACTGGTACTGCACCTCCCTGTACGAGAACATCCTGCGGCCTGCTACCGAGCAAAGCAATCGCGACAGCCGCTCCTTCGTTGCGGTGTTCATGAACACCTCGAACAGCGACGCGACCGCGTCCTTCTCCCTGAGTGTGAGCACCAATGGGTCTGCAAACACGCCGTTCGCTCCGTTGGGCGCTCTGGGTGCAGGCGCTCCCGTCTCGATGCTGTCTGCTACGCCTCCTGCGGTGCCGGAGCCGAGCACCTGGGGTCTTCTGGTCGCCGGTCTCCTGACTGTCGGGGTGCTGCGCGTCCGTCGTCAGCGCCAGGCCTGATCCGGACCACTTCGGTATCCGACGCTCCTGCGCGATAGCAGGACATCGGCAAAGGCAGGGGCTTGCCTGCCTTCTGACATTCAACACAAATTGGGAGAGGGGCACACCCATGGTCCTCGCACATCGCTTTCTGGCGCTGGCCTGCGCCATTGGGCTCGGTACGAACGCTGCGGTCGCCGCGGTACAGTCGTCGGCCTCGTTGAGCAACCTGAGCTTTGAACTCACCACGCTGGACGCGACCCTGCCCGGTTGGTTCGACCTCGGTACCAGCCGCGGCGTCACCTCGTTCAGCCTCGACATCAGCGACGTCGGCAGCATGGCGAGCGAACAACTCGGCAAAGGGCGGCGTGGCACCTTCTCCTTCTCGGATCGCGTCGGCGTCGATTTGCTGAACGCGGATGGCGGTCTGTCGCTGTCCTCGTCCGGCCTTGTTGCATCCGGCAGGGCATTCGGGCCCGGTACGGCGTACGAACTGACTGCCTCAAGCGGGACCTCATCAGACAGCGCCGCCGCCGGCAACCTCACGCTCTCACCGCGCTCGATGCTCGTGATCCGCGCTGACGCCTACGTCGAGGCAGAGGCCAGCAATACCATTCCGTGTGGTGGCTGCACCTCCAACCAGGCTAGCGCCAGCGCGTTCATGAGCCTGACTTATGGCTACCACAGCGCCTACGGCGACGTGCGTTACGGCTACCACGGGAACCTCGTCGCCATCGTTGCAGCACGTGGGGCCTACACGGAGCAGGTCTTTCTGGGCTACCAGGAGGTGATCGACCCGGTGTGGGGCGATGTCGAATGGGTGCCGCAGTATCAAGAGGTGGTTCACCCCGCGGATTTCGATCGCAAGGTCTCCCGCGACAGCTTCCTGGCGGTGTTCGTGAACACCTCGGACGAGGCGCAGACAGCGAAGTTCCGTGTCTCTGTCAGCGCCAGTGGCCTGGCGACTTCGCCGTTCCCTGAGCCGGTGACACCGGCCGTGCCCGAGGCCGGGACATGGACGCTGGCTCTGGCGGGGCTGGCCATGGTGGCTGGCATCCACTGGCGGCGCACGCGGCGCTCCTGAGCGCTGCCGACATCCTCTCGAGTCAGGGCCGACGAGGGAGCTGCCAGGTCTGCCCGACCGCCACCGCCCGAAACCGGTCCGGTGCAATGCTGGCGGCGCGCAGTGCCCGGGCCAGCGCCCGTGGCGGCTCGTCCAGCGCCTCGTCGGTCAACTGGAACGTGCCCCAGTGCACGGCCAACGCCCGCTTGCAACCCAGGTCCTGGAAGATCTGAACGGCTTCCTCGGGGTTGCAGTGCTGGTCCTTCATGAACCAGCGCGGCTCGTAGGCGCCGATCGGCAGCAGGGCGAGGTCGAAGCCGCCCCCATGCTGGGGCGCATGCTCGCGCGCAAAGTGCCGGCGGATGGCGACGAAGTCCGGCGAATACCCCGTGTCGCCGGCAAAGAACAGGTGGCAGTCCGGGGACAGCACCGCAAAGCCGCCCCACAGGCTGCACAGCGCATCGGTGGCGGTGCGCGCTGACCAGTGCTGCGCGGGCGTGAGCACCACCGGGATGCGGTGATGGCGGTCGGAGGCCTCGATCACGTGATGGTCCCACCAGTCCAGCTCGACGACCCGATGCAGCCCCCATCGGTTCAGCCACTTCCGGTGCGCCAATGGACAGATCACCAGCGGCGCGCCGCCCGGCTGCCGTGCCAGGGCCCGCATCGAGCCCTCGTCCAGGTGGTCATAGTGGTTGTGCGACAGCAGCACCACGTCGATGTGGGGCAGCTGCGTCATCGTCATCCCGGGCGGCGTATGGCGCTGTGGTCCCGCCCATTGCACCGGGAAGCAACGCTCGGAGAACACCGGGTCTGTCAGGATGTTGACCCCCCCGATCTGCACCAGCACGGTGATGTGTCCGATCCAGGTCGCCGCGGGCACCATGTGCAGGCCCGCCGTGGCGTTGCCATGCACGAAAGCCAGGTCCGGGGGCACGACCGGAATCGGTGTCTGCACGGGCCCGGGCACCCGCGCCCGCCATGCCTCCCAACGCCAGCGCAGGATCTCGTGCCAGCGCTTGCCGCGAAACGAGATGTGGTTGTTCTGAAAGCCGCCTGGCCGGTGGTGCGCCTTGGCCGGGTTGTAATGCGGGTTCTTCATGGGCTGAAGGCTAGCGTGGTGGCGCCGCATTCGGGCCCCGCATGGCCCCACTCAGCCACAAAAAAGCCCCGAGGCCGTGTGGGCGTCGGGGCGGTCGGGCACACGGGGGCTGCCGTGACGGCAACCCACTGATCACGCCACGCTGACCGGGATCTTGCCGATCTTGGCCTGCCACACCTTCGGGCCTTCGATGTGGGCGCTGGTGCCACCGGCGTCCACAGCCACCGTCACCGGCATGTCGGTCACGTCAAACTCGTAGATGGCTTCCATGCCGAGGTCTTCAAAGCCCACCACCTTGGCGGCCTTGATGGCCTTGGACACGAGGTAAGCCGAGCCGCCCACGGCCATCAGGTAGGCCGACTTGTGCTTCTTGATCGACTCGATGGCAACCGGGCCGCGCTCGGCCTTGCCGATCATGGCGATCAGGCCGGTCTGGGCCAGCATCATCTCGGTGAACTTGTCCATGCGGGTGGCCGTCGTCGGGCCCGCCGGCCCCACCGCCTCGCCCTTGATCGGGTCCACCGGGCCGACGTAGTAGATCACGCGGTTGGTGAAGTCCACCGGCAGCTTCTCGCCCTTGGCCAGCATGTCCTGGATGCGCTTGTGCGCGGCATCGCGGCCCGTCAGCATCTTGCCGTTGAGCAACAGGGTGTCGCCCGGCTTCCAGCTGGCCACTTCGGCCGGCGTCAGCGTGTTCAGATCGACGCGCTTGGACTTGTTGTAGTCCGGCGCCCAGTGCACGTTCGGCCACAGATCGAGGCTGGGCGGATCGAGGTAGACCGGGCCCGAGCCGTCCATCACGAAGTGGGCGTGGCGGGTGGCCGCGCAGTTCGGGATCATGGCGATGGGCTTGGAGGCCGCGTGCGTCGGGTAGGTCTTGATCTTGACGTCGAGCACGGTGGTCAGGCCACCCAGGCCTTGCGCGCCGATGCCCAGGGCATTGACCTTCTCGTACAGCTCGATGCGCAGCTCTTCCAGCTTGTTCTGCGGGCCGCGCTGCAGCAGCTCGTACATGTCGATGTCGTCCATCAGCGACTCTTTGGCCAGCAGGGCGGCCTTCTCGGCCGTGCCACCGACGCCGATGCCCAGCATGCCCGGCGGGCACCAGCCAGCGCCCATGGTCGGCACGGTCTTGAGCACCCAGTCGACGATGTTGTCGGACGGATTGAGCATGTAGACCTTGGACTTGTTCTCCGAGCCACCGCCCTTGGCGGCCACCGTCACGTCCACGGTGTCGCCGGGCACCAGCTCCATGAACACCACGGCCGGGGTGTTGTCCTTGGTGTTCTTGCGCTCGAAGATGGGGTCGGACAGCACCGAGGCACGCAGTTTGTTGTCAGGGTTGTTGTAGCCACGGCGCACGCCTTCATCGACGGCATCCTGGATGCTGCGGCTGCCGAAGCCTTCCCACTTCACGTTCATCCCGATCTTCAGGAAGACGTTGACGATGCCGGTGTCCTGGCAGATCGGGCGCTTGCCCTCGGCACACATGCGCGAGTTGGTCAGGATCTGCGCGATCGCGTCCTTGGCCGCCGGGCTTTCCTCGCGCTCGTAGGCGCGGGCCAGGTGGGCGATGTAGTCGGCAGGGTGGTAGTACGAGATGTACTGCAGCGCGGCTGCGACGCTTTCAACGAGGTCGTCGTGGCGGATGGTCGTCATGGCGGGGCCTTCTTGGGGCGGGTTGACGTGTGATGGGGTTGAGCCCGCCATTGTGCCAAGGAAGGACCGTCCTGCGCTGTGTCCGTGTGCGCAGGACGGCTCGCACGCGCCCCTTGAGACCGCTTCAGTGCTCGCCGCCAGGGGGGTGAAGCAGGCGATCTGCCAGCGCGATGCCCATGGCCGACAGCAGGAACGCGATGTGGATCACCGTTTGCGCAATCAGCACCTTGTCGGAATAGTTCTCGGCGTTGATGAAGGTCTTGAGCAGGTGGATCGAGCTGATGCCGATGATGGCGGTGGCGAGCTTGACCTTCAGCACCGAGGCGTTGACGTGATCCAGCCACTCCGGTTGGTCGGGGTGCCCCTCCAGGTTCATGCGCGAGACAAAGGTCTCGTAGCCCCCGACGATCACCATGATCAGCAGGTTGGAGATCATCACCACGTCGATCAGCCCGAGCACGACCAGCATGATCGTGGTTTCGGTGAGGTGGGTGGGCGGTGTCTCGGCCTTCTGCCCGGAGGCCTCGAAGATGAGGCGCAGCGCATCCGGGTTGCCCCAGGCGGCTTCCAGCAGGTGGACCAGTTCCACCCAGAAATGAAAGACGTAGACCGCTTGCGCGAGGATCAGCCCCACGTACAGCGGCATCTGAAGCCAGCGGCTGGCAAAGATCAGCCGGGGAATGAAACGAAGGTTTGCGGGGGTGGGGGAGGGGGTTCTGGGCATCTGTGTCACTTTGGAGCAGGGATACTACGGAGCAACAAATTGTAGAGAGAGGCGCAAGGTTAAGGGAAAGCCAGGGCTTGTCCGCCGCCAAGGTATGACAAGTCAGGCAGCGATTCAATGACTCAAGCGCACTTTTGCGCAGGTACCCAGGAGCCCATCACATGACTGGCACAAACCCGACCCCTTCTCTCTATCCCGTCCCGGATGCTTTTGCCAGCAAAGCCCGCGTCGGCAGCCGCGCGGCCTATGACCAACTCGTTGCGGCCGCCGAGGCCGACTACGCCGGCTACTGGGCACAGCACGCCCGCGAACTGCTGGTGTGGCAAAAGCCGTTTACCAAAACCCTGGACGAAAGCCAGGCACCTTTCTTCAAGTGGTTTGAAGACGGTGAGCTGAATGCCTCATACAACTGTTTGGATCGTCACGTCGAAGCGGGCCTGGGGGACAAGGTCGCCATCATTTTCGAATCCGACGATGGAATCGTTTCCAAGGTCACCTACAAGGAACTGCTGGACCGAGTTTCCCGCCTCGCCAATGTGCTGAAGGCGCAAGGCGTCCAGAAGGGCGACCGCGTGGTGCTGTATCTGCCGATGTCGGTGGACGGCGTGGTGGCCATGCAGGCCTGTGCCCGCATCGGCGCCACGCACTCGGTGGTGTTCGGCGGTTTCTCCGCCCAGTCGCTGCGTGACCGCATTGAAGACGCCGGCGCCGTGCTCGTGATCACCGCCGATGAACAGAAGCGCGGTGGCAAGAACCTGCCGCTGAAGGCCATCGTTGACGAAGCCATTTCGCTCGGCGGTTGCGACAGCGTCAAGCAGGTGCTCGTGGTGCGTCGCACGGGCGGCAACGTGCCCATGGTGGCGGGCCGCGATGCCTGGCTGGACGAACTGACCGCCAGCGCCTCCCACGTTTGCGCGCCGGAATGGGTGAGCGCCGAACACCCGCTTTTCCTGCTCTACACCTCTGGTTCGACCGGCAAGCCCAAGGGCGTTCAGCACAGCACCGGCGGCTACCTGGTGCATGCCACGCTGACCACGCAGTGGACGTTCGACCTGCGTCCTGACGATGTGTTCTGGTGCACGGCCGACATCGGCTGGGTGACCGG
>JAJUHM010000180.1 GCA_029279925.1 Aquabacterium olei | reverse complement strand
GCTGGTGCAGGTGCTTGAGCACCTGCTGCAGAAAGACAAACCTTTCTGGGTGATCGACACCCACGCCGGCGGCGGCCTGTATGACCTGACCGCCGGGTACGCGGCACGCAGCGGCGAGGCCGCTTCGGGCATCCAGGCGCTGTGGCCGCTGCGGGCCGACCCGTCCACGCCCGAGGCCGTGCGCGCCTATCTGGCGCAGGTCGCGGCCGTCAACCATGCCGACACGCTGCAGTGGTATCCCGGCTCGCCGCAGCTGGCGGCCCAGATGCTGCGCGAGGGCGACCACCTGCGCCTCTACGAACTGCACCCCACCGAAAGCAAGCTGCTGGAGCAGCATTTCGCGTCGGTGCGGCGCGGCGTCAGCATCCAGGTGGCCGACGGCTTTGCCGGCCTGCGCGGTGTGCTGCCCCCGCCGCCGCGCCGCGGGTTGGTCCACATCGACCCGCCCTACGAGGTCAAGGACGACTACCGCCATGTGGTGCAGACACTGAAGGAGGCGGTGCCCCGCTTTGCGACCGGAACCTATGCCATCTGGTACCCCGAGGTGGCCCGTCACGAAGCCCAGCAGCTGCCGGCCCAGCTCAAGCGCGTGGCCGCGGCCCTGCCCAAGGTCGACTGGCTGCACGCCACGCTGCGCGTGAAAGCGGCCGCGCGCGATGGCGTGGGCCTGTTCGGCTCGGGCATGTTCGTCATCAACCCGCCCTGGACGCTGTACGACCGGCTGGCCCAGGCCCTGCCCTGGCTGGTCGAGACCCTGGGCGAAGACGATCACGCGGCCTACACGCTCGAGGCCCAGCAGAACTGAGCCTCGCGACCGCGGGGCAATACGGGCAGACATCGGCTCGCCTCGGTCTGGGTCAGGGGTCACGCGGCCAGGTCGAACACCAGCACTTCGGCCTCGTGTCCGCCGTCCAGGGTCACGGCGGCCTCGCCCTCGAGCATGGCCGCATCGCCTGCCTTCAGCGGCTGGCCGTTGACGCTGACCTCGCCACGGGCCACATGCACATAGGCCTTGCGACGCGGGTCCAGCGTGAGGCTCGCAGACTCGTCCCCATCGAACAGGCCCGCGTAGAGCAAGGCATCGGCCGTCATGCTGACCGACCCTTCACGCCCGTCCGGCGACGCCACCAGACGCAGACGCCCCCGCTTGTCGGCGGCGTCGAAGTGTTTCTGCTCGTAGCCCGGGCGAATGCCGCGTTCGGTCGGCTGGATCCAGATCTGCAGCAGGTGCGTGGACTGGGCGGCCTCGTGGTTGAACTCGCTGTGCAGGATGCCCTTGCCCGCGCTCATGCGCTGCACGTCGCCCGGCAGGATGGTCGCGCCGTTGCCCAGGCTGTCCTGGTGGGCCAGCGCACCGCTCAGCACGTAGGTGACGATCTCCATGTCGCGGTGGCCGTGCATGCCGAAGCCGCGGCCCGGGGCGATCACGTCGTCGTTGATGACGCGCAAGGGGCCAAAACCCATGAAGGCCGGGTCGTGGTAATCGGCAAACGAGAAGCTGTGAAAACTCTGCAGCCAGCCATGGTCGGCGTAGCCGCGTTCGTCGGATCGGCGCAGGGTCAGCATGAGGGGCTCCTGGTAAGGGGTGGGTGCACAGGGTGCATGGCTTCACTGTAGGCAAAGCCCCCGCCCTGGTGGCTGCGCCGACCTGATGGCATCATTCAAACCAATTGAATGAATGCGCCCGCAAAGGGCCTTCCTCTCATGCCGGATCGCCGCCACGTCCTCACGCCGGACGCCCTGTTGATGATGGACACCATTGCCCGCACGGGCAGCTTTGCCGCCGCCGCGCGCGAGCTGGGCAAGGTCCCGTCGGCGCTGACCTACAGCGTGCGCCAGCTGGAAGACGCACTGGACGTGCTGCTGTTCGACCGCCGCAGCCGCCAGGCTCGACTGACTGCGGCCGGCGACGAACTGCTGCGCGAAGGCCGTCTGCTGCTGCAACAGATGGACGCGGTGGCGAACCGCGTGCAGCGCGTGGCCTCTGGCTGGGAAGCCGAGCTGACGATTGCCGTGGACAAGGCCATGGCCCCGCACGCCGTGTTCGACCTGATGGATGCGTTCTATGCGCTCAAGCCGCCCACCCGGCTGCGCATGCGCAGCGAAGTGATGACCGGAACCTGGGAAGCCCTCAGCACCGGCCAGGCCGACCTGGCCATCGGCGTGCCGGCCGACCGGGTGGCCGGCCCCGACATGCGCCAGGAGATGATCGGCGAGGTGAGTTTCATTTTCGCGGTGGCGCCGCACCACCCGCTAGCGCGGGCCCCCGAACCGCTGAGCGCCACAGAAATCGCCAACCACCGCATTGTGGCCGTGGCCGACACCGCACGCGGCCTGGCGCCGATGACGGTGGGCATCCTGCCCGGGCAAGACGTGTTGACCCTGCCGTCGATGTCGGCCAAGCTCGAAGCCCAGCTGCGAGGCTTGGGCTGCGGGTACCTGCCCGAGCCCATGCTGCGCCCGTATCTGGAGCAAGGGCGGCTGGTGCACAAGCAGGTGGAAGGACCGGAGCGCCTGATCCGCATCCTCTATGCCTGGCGCCAAGCCCACGCCCAGCCCGGGATGGCGCTGACCTGGTGGCTGCACCAGCTGGCCAGCCCGGCCACCCGGCGCGCCTTGCTGGAGCGGCACGAGGGGCTGCTGCTGTGACGCGCGCCCCTGTGGCCGCCACCGGATCTGCCTACATCGGCCGGTTCGCCCCCTCGCCCACCGGGCCGCTGCATGCCGGGTCGCTGGTCGCAGCCCTGGCCAGCTGGCTGGACGCGCGCGCCCACGGCGGGCAGTGGCTCGTGCGCATCGAGGATGTCGACACGCCACGCTGTGTGCCGGGCGCCGATCGGGTCATCCTGCAGCAACTGGCCACCTGTGGCCTGCATCCGGACGCGCCCCCGGTTTGGCAAAGCGAGCGCGGCGCCCTGTACCAGGCGGCGCTGGACCGGCTCGTCGCCACCGGCGTGGCCTATGGCTGCGCCTGCACGCGCAGCGACATCGCCCGCGCCAATGCCGAACTGGGCCGCACCAAGCCGCGCCACGGCGACCTGGTCTACCCCGGCACCTGCCGCCCTGACCGCGGCGGCCTGGGCGCACGCACGGCGCGGGCCTGGCGCGTGGCCGTGCCCGAAGGCACCGCAGGCGTATGGCCCTGGTGCGATCGCCGCCTGGGCCCACAAAGCCAAGCGCTCGACCAGGCTGTGGGCGACTTCGTCGTGCGCCGTGCGGACGGGCTGTGGGCCTACCAGCTGGCCGTGGTGGTCGACGATGCCGAACAAGGCGTCACCGACGTGGTGCGTGGCGAGGACCTGGCCGACAACACCCCGCGCCAGATGTGGCTGCAGGCGCAACTCGGTCTGCCGCACCCACGCTACCTTCACACGCCACTCGTGCTGGGGGCCAACGGCGAGAAGCTGTCCAAACAGAATGGCGCTGCCGCCCTCGACCTGCGCGACCCGGTGGCGGCCTTGCGCCAGGCCGGCGGCGCGCTGGGGCTGGCACTCGGCGACGCAACCCTTCGCCCCGGCATCACCGTGGCCGATTGGCTCGCCCTGGCCGTCCCGGCCTGGCAGGCCTTGCTGTTGCGGTGGGAAGCGGCCTCGGTGAACGCGGGCTGACACGGCCCCGGTACGGCCCACACGGACCGCACTCGCCGCGCCCGCCTCAGCCGCCCACCACCACGAAGTGCTTGCGCACCGGGGCCATCACCTCGAACGCCCCGACGAAGCCACCCGGGATCACAGCCCCTTCGCCGGCGCGCACGTCGGTCCAGCCACCCTGTGCGTCATGCAGGCGCACGTGGCCCTCCAGGACGAAGAAGTACTCGTGCTTGGCAGGCGGAAACACGATGCGCCAGCGTCCCACCTCGCACGCCCAGATCCCGGCTGACAGCTGTCCATCGGCCGGCTCGTACAGCGTCCACGCCTCGCGGCGCGGGTTGCCCTGCTCCAGGCGATCGGGACGCGGGTGATCGATCACGCCGCCTGCAGCCGGCGCATCGAAGCGCACGATGACAGGCTGGTCAGGTGCCGTTTCGGCCGCCGAGGCCGCCACACTTCGGTCCGACATGGTGTCTTCTGGGCGCGAACCGCTCACTTCACCAGGAAGTGTTCGCGGTAGTAGGCCAGCTCGTCGATCGACTCGTGGATGTCGGCCAGCGCGGTGTGCTTCTGCGCCTTGCGGAAGCCTTCGGCCAGACCCGGCTTCCAGCGCTTGGCGAGTTCCTTCAGCGTGCTGACATCCAGGTTGCGATAATGGAAGAACGCTTCCAGCTTGGGCATGTAGTTCGCCAGGAAGCGGCGATCCTGGCAGATCGAGTTGCCGCACATCGGCGACTTGTTGGCCGGCACATACTGCTTGAGGAAGTCGATCACGGCCTGGGCCGCTTCGTCTTCGCTCACGGTCGAGGCCTTCACGCGGTCGATCAGGCCGCTGCGGCCGTGCGTGCCCTTGTTCCAGTTGTCCATCTTGTCGAGCACGGCGTCGCTCTGGTGCACGGCGAACACCGGGCCTTCGACGCGCACCGCCAGGTTGGCGTCGGTCACCACCACCGCGATCTCGATGATGCGGTCGCTCTCGGGCTTCAGGCCGGTCATCTCCAGGTCGATCCAGATCAGGTTCTGGTCGCTCTTGGCCAGCGTGGCGGGGGTGGGGGCGGCGGTCGTGTCGGTCATGGAATGGGCGAAAACAGTCGAAAAAGGGCCCTGTCGGTACGGTCTTGCGCACGCTGGCCCGGCCGCCGATTGTGCGGCAAACGTACACTCGCGGCATGCCTTCCAGCACCGTCACCCTGCTTTTTGCGTTTTTCGTCGCGGCCTCCGTGCTCGTCAAGCTCTGGCTCGATACGCGCCAGGCCCGGCACGTGGCGCGCCACCGCGATGCCGTGCCGCCGGCCTTTGCCGACGAGGTGCCGCTGCGCAGCCACCAGCGCGCGGCCGATTACACGCTCGACAAGCTGCGCTTCGGCCTGGTCAACACCGCCGTCAGCACGGCGGTGCTGCTGGGCTGGACGCTGCTGGGCGGGCTGGACGCACTCAACCATGCCGTGCGCGACCTCGTCTTCCCGCAATGGGGCGGGCTGGCCTACCAGCTGGCCCTGCTGGCGGCCTTCAGCGTCATCGGCGCGCTGATCGAGATGCCGCTGGAAGCCTGGCACACCTTCCGCATCGAGCAACGCCATGGCTTCAACCGCATGACGCCGGGCATGTGGATCGGTGACCACCTCAAGCAGGGCCTGGTCGGGCTGGTCATCGGGGCCCCGATCGCCGCCCTCATCCTGTGGCTGATGGGCGCGGCAGGATCGGCCTGGTGGCTGTGGGCCTGGGCGGCCTGGGTGGGCTTCAGCCTGCTCATGATGGTGGTCTTTCCCATCTTCATCGCGCCGCTGTTCAACAAGTTCGAACCCCTGAACGACGCAGGCCTGGCCCAGCGCGTGACCGGGCTCATGCAGCGCTGCGGCTTCAAGGCCAAGGGCTTTTTCGTGATGGATGGCAGCCGCCGCTCGGCCCATGCCAACGCCTATTTCACCGGCCTGGGCTCGTCCAAGCGTGTGGTGTTCTTCGACACGCTGCTGTCCAAGCTGTCCCACGGCGAGGTCGAGGCCGTGCTGGCGCACGAACTGGGGCACTTCAAGCACAAGCATGTGCTCAAGCGCATGATCATGATGTTCGTGATGAGCCTGATCGGCTTTGCGCTGCTGGGCTGGCTGTCGCGGCTCACGTCGTTCTACACCGGCCTGGGGGCCTCGCCCAACCTGGGCGCACCGAACGACGCCCTGGCCCTGTTGCTGTTCATGCTGGCCCTGCCGCCCGTGATGTTCTTTGTGGTGCCCGTGTTCTCCACCTTCTCGCGCCGGGACGAATACCAGGCCGACGCCTACGCCTGCGCGCAGGCAAGCGGCACCGACCTGGCCAATGCGCTGATCAAGCTCTACAAGGACAACTCGTCCACCCTGACGCCGGACCCGCTGTACGTGCGATTCCACTACTCGCACCCGCCGGCTTCCGAGCGCCTGGCCGCCATGGGCGCCCTCACCCGCGCCCAGGCGCAGCCACCCATGGCGCACCCCGCATGAGCCCGGCCAACTCCCTGCCCTTGCACCAGCAACGCTGCGAACCCCGGGCGGGTTCGCCCCTGTCGACGGCGGGCCAACACGCCATGCTGGGGCAGATCCCGGGCTGGCAGGTCGACAGCAGCGTGCCCGGCGGTGCCCTCACCCGCACCTACACCTTCCCCGATTTCCACCGCACCATGGCCTTCGTGAACGCCGTCGCGTGGATCGCCCACGAGCAGGATCATCACCCCGACATGGCCGTGTCCTACAACCGCTGCACGCTGCGCTGGTCTACCCATTCGGTGGGCGGTGTCTCCCTCAACGACTTCATCTGCGCCGCCCGCGTGGATGCCCTCGGCGCATGAAGCGCGGCCATCCCGGTGCGCCGAACGGGCGCCGCGGCCGCCCTGTGCGCGAAGCCGACACCTCGGGCTGCACGTCCGGGCTGGTGGTCTCGACCCACGGCCGGCACGTGGTGGTCGAAGCCGAAGACGGCAGCCGTCTCATCTGCCACCCGCGCGGCAAGAAGAGCGAGGCCGTGGTCGGTGACCGGGTCATGTGGCAGCCCACGCTGGACGGCGGTGACGAAGGCCTGATCGTGCAGGTCCAGGAACGGCGCAACCTGCTGTGGCGGCAGGACGAGTGGCGCAGCAAGTCGTTTGCGGCCAACCTCGACCAGCTGCTGATGTGGATTGCGGTGGAGCCGGTGTTCAGCGAGGCGCAACTGACGCGCGCGCTGATCGCGGCCGAATCGGCCGACATCCCTGCCACCATCGTGCTCAACAAGGT
>JAJUHM010000179.1 GCA_029279925.1 Aquabacterium olei | reverse complement strand
GCTACGCCTCGCTGCCAGCCTGGACCAGGGCAGCGAACACCCACTGGCTGATGCCATCGTTCGCGCGGCTCGTGATCGTCATCTGTCTTTGGACAAGCCGGAGAACTTTGAGTCGAGCTCAGGAATTGGCGTGCGAGGTCAGGTCGGAGGACGACAACTGGCCCTCGGCAACACGGCATTGATGGAGCAACTTGGCGTGGCTGTCAAGGCACTCGTATCACAGGCGGAGTCTTTGCGATCAGAGGGAGCAAGCGTGATGCACCTGGCCGTTGACGGGCAGCTGGCAGGTCTGTTGGCCGTATCTGATCCGATCAAGGCAAGCACGCCCGAGGCTCTGGCCACACTCAAAGCTGCCGGTCTGCGTATCGTCATGGCGACCGGTGACGGTTTGACCACTGCCCGCGCCGTTGGTGAACGACTTGGAATCGACGAGGTCCACGGTGAAGTCAAGCCTGCAGACAAATTAGCATTCGTGGATCAGCTGCAAAAGCAAGGACGTATCGTGGCAATGGCGGGTGATGGCATTAATGACGCACCAGCACTAGCCAAGGCCGATGTCGGTATTGCCATGGGAACTGGCACCGACGTAGCCATGAACAGCGCCCAAGTGACTCTCGTGAAAGGTGATTTGCGCGGGATAGCGGTAGCTCGCACGCTCTCGCAGGATACTGTAAGCAACATGAAGCAGAACCTGCTGTTTGCTTTTCTGTACAACGCACTGGGGATTCCTGTGGCGGCCGGAGTGCTGTATCCCTTGACTGGCTGGCTGCTGTCCCCGCTGATCGCTGCGCTTGCCATGAGCTTCAGTTCAGCTTCGGTGATCGGCAATGCTCTTCGCCTGCGCCGTGGAGATTGAATTTGGCACACTATCCTGCTTCAGCCAGAAGATTGCTGGTGGCTTGTGATTGCACTACCATGTGAAACATGCGTCGACTTCTGTTGATTCTCTTGGTTTGCTTGTTGCCACTGCAAAGTTTTGCGGCGAGCTACGCACGCCTGCGGATGGACAACATGGCCATGGCAACAGAGCAAGGTGCCATGGCCTACCATGAAGACGCAGACAGTACCGCCACAGACCGAGATGGCTGTTGCAAGAGCACAGCATCATGTGAGTTGGTGTGCGCTCTATCCGTTGCGATCTTTTCTGGCGAGATCACGCCGCACGTTCCCGCTACATCCGCAGCGCACTACGTTGGATTGCAGGCATTTTTAGCCAGCACACATCCCGGACAGCCTGTAAAACCGCCCATCCTCTGATCTCCCTAGCCTAAGTCCGTCCGCATTTTGCGGACGCTTTGTGTTTTGCTGGAGATTTAGAGTGAAAAAAATCCTACTCGGCATTTTTATCAATGCCATTCTTTGGATCGGCCATGCTGCGCATGCAGGGCCGGTTCTGTCCCTCGACCGGGCTTTGCAGCTTGCCGAAAGTCGGTCGCGCCAGCTCTCCGCCCAAGATGCCGCCGCCACCGCATCACGCGATATGGCCTTGGCTGCCGGGCAACTCCCCGACCCCACGCTCAAATTCGGCGTCAACAATCTGCCGATCAACGGCGAAGACCGTTTCAGCCTGACGCAGGACTTCATGACCATGCGCTCGGTTGGTGTGATGCAGGAAATCACGCGGAGCGACAAGCTCAAGGCCCGCTCCGCACGTTTCAACCGTGAAGCAGAGGCCGCAGAAGCCGGCCGTACTGTGGCCCTTGCCAACTTGCGACGCGACACAGCGATGGCATGGCTGGACCGCCACTATCAGGAGCGCATGCTCGACGTATTGCGCGCCCAGCGGACTGAGGCGGGCTTGCAGATCGACGCTGCCGACGCAGCCTACCGTGGCGGGCGTGGAACCCAAGCGGATGTTTTCGCGGCCCGGTCGATGGTGGCGCAGATCGATGACCGCATCCGCCAGACAGAGAAGCAGATTGGCACGGCCAAGATCAAACTGGCGCGATGGGTTGGTGACGATGCTGCCCAGGCACTGGACACACCACCCAGACTGGAGGTCGTTCGCCTCGATCCGGCCAGCCTGGAAAGCCAGTTGGCCCACCACCCGCAAATCGCGTTGATGGCCAAACAGGAAGAGGTGGCGCACGCCGAGGCGGATGTTGCGCGGAGCAACAAACGCGCTGACTGGAGCGTGGAGTTGATGTACAGCCAGCGGGGTCCCGCCTACTCGAACATGGTGTCCGTCAACGTCTCCATCCCGTTGCAGTGGGATCAAAAGAACCGACAAGACCGGGAGCTCTCCGCCAAGCTGGCCATCGCTGAGCAGATGCGTGCCCAGCGCGAGGAAGCCACACGGGAGCATGTTGCCGACACCCGCATGTGGTTGCAGGAGTGGCAGAGCAACCGCGAGCGTTTGGCGCAATACGACAGCGCTCTGATTCCGCTGGCGGCTGAACGCGCCCGTGCCGCGATAGCCGCCTACCGGGGAGGCAGTGGCCCGCTCACGGCTGTGCTGGAAGCACGGCGCATGGCCATCGACACCCAGATGGATCGCCTGCGTCTGGCGATGGAAACCGCCGCTCTGTGGGCGCAGTTGGAGTATCTGATTCCCGCAGAACACCAACCGACTATGGAGCCACGCCAGCCCTCGTTCCCCACCACCACAACAGCAACGGAGAAATAGCATGACAAAACTCAAACCACTGCTGGTGGGCCTGGTCGGTGCGGGCGTGCTCGCCGCAAGCGGTTACGGTCTCTACACCGTTGGCACGCAGCGCGGCATGGGCATGGCTACTTCCTCCGCCCCGTCAGCAGGAGCAGCCGCAACGGGAAGCGTTGCGCACGGCGCAGTCCCTCAAAGCGTTGCCGAAGGCGAAGACGCCACCCGCCGCCATATCGAAAAAGGCATCAAGGCCGGCGATGTGGACCCAACCACCGGACGCAAGATCCTCTACTACCACGACCCCATGGTGCCGGGCAACAAGTTCGATAAGCCCGGCAAGTCCCCCTTTATGGACATGATGATGGTGCCGGTCTACGCCGACGGGGACGCTGGCAGCGACGGCAGCAAGGTCACTGTCAGTCCGCGCATCCAGCAGAACCTCGGGGTGCGGACTGCCGAAGTCACTGAGGGCCTGCTGTCGCCGCAGGTCTCTGCGGTAGGAAACATCGCCTTCAATGAACGCGACCAGGCCTTTGTGCAGGCCCGTGCCACCGGCTACATCGAGCGCCTGCATGTGCGCGCAACGCTGGACCGCGTGAGCAAAGGGCAGCCTTTGGCCGAACTCTACGTGCCCGACTGGATTGCGGCACAAGAGGAATTTCTGTCGGTGCGGCGCATGCAGGGCACAGACCTGGCACCGTTGGTCGATGGCGCCCGCCAGCGTATGCGCCAGGTGGGCATGAGCGATGAACAGATTCGCCTGGTGGAAAGCAGCGGCAAAACCCAAGCCCGCATCACCCTGACCGCACCAATAGGTGGTGTGGTGGTGGAACTGATGGCCCGCGAAGGCATGACGGTGATGCCGGGCGCGACGCTGTTCCGTATCAACGGTCTGGGCAGCGTGTGGGCCAATGCCGAAGTACCAGAAAGCCAGGCGGCCCTGATTCGCCCCGGTACCAAGGTGCAGGCCAGCAGCGCCGCTGCCCCCGGCACGGCCCTGCGCGGCACGGTGCAAGCGATATTGCCCGAGGTGAACGCGGTCACCCGCACGCTCAAGGCCCGCGTGGAACTGGCCAACCCCGGCAACCTGCTGGTGCCCGGCATGTTCGTCAACATGCAGTTCATGGACATGCGGGCAGAGAAGTCCTTGCTGATTCCCACGGAAGCCGTGATCCAGACCGGCAAGCGTGTGGTGGTCATGCTGGCCGAGGACAAAGGCAAGTTCCGTCCGGTCGAGGTGGAAACCGGCATCGAAAGCAATGGCCAGACCGAGATCAAACGCGGCCTGCAAATGGGGCAGCGCGTGGTGGTGTCGTCCCAGTTCCTGATCGACTCGGAAGCCAGCCTCAAAGGTGTGGAAGCACGTTTGAACGATGCCCTCAAGCCAAGCGCGGCCAACACCGCACCTCGCCATGAGGGCGAAGCCAGGATTGAGGCCATTGGCAAGGACAGCGTCACGCTCGCGCACAGCCCGATTCCTTCCCTCAAATGGGGTGCCATGACCATGGACTTCAAACTGCCTGCCAGCGGCCAGCCGCGCAATCTGGAGCCTGGCGACAAGGTGAGTTTCGAGTTCTACATGGATGCGGAAGGCTTGCCACAGCTCACCCGCGTGAGCGCCATGGCACCGGAGCCCAAAGCGGCCACCGCCAAACCAGCTGGGAGCAAACCATGATTGCCAAGCTCATCCGCTGGTCTATAGGCAACCGCTTTCTGGTACTGCTGGCGACCTTGATCGTTGCGGCCTGGGGCGTCTATTCCGTGATCCGCACACCCCTCGATGCCTTGCCGGACCTGTCGGACGTACAGGTCATTATCCGCACGACCTATCCGGGGCAGGCGCCGCGCATTGTCGAGAACCAGATCACCTACCCGCTGACGACCACCATGCTGTCGGTGCCGGGGGCCAAGACGGTGCGCGGCTACTCGTTTTTTGGTGATTCGTTTGTCTACGTGCTGTTTGAGGATGGCACAGACTTGTACTGGGCACGCTCTCGTGTGCTGGAGTACCTGAACCAGGTGCAATCCCGCCTGCCACCCGGAGCCAAGGCCACACTCGGCCCGGATGCTACCGGGGTGGGCTGGATCTACCAGTATTCCCTGGTGGACCGCAGCGGCACGCAGGACGCCTCGCAACTTCGTGCCCTGCAAGACTGGTTCCTCAAGTACGAACTCAAGACCGTGCCTAATGTGGCTGAGGTGGCCTCCATCGGTGGCATGGTGCGCCAGTACCAGATCGTGCTGCAGCCCGACAAACTGGCTGCCTACGGCATCCCGCACAGCAAGGTGGTGGAGGCCATTCAGAAGGGCAACCAGGAGGCCGGAGGCTCGGTGCTGGAACTGGGCGAAGCCGAATACATGGTGCGCGCCAGCGGCTACCTGCAATCACTGGACGACTTCCGCAAGGTGCCGCTGATGACCACGGCGACTGGCGTGTCAGTCCGTTTGGGCGACGTGGCGCGTATCCAGCTCGGGCCAGAGATGCGCCGGGGCATTGGTGAACTTGATGGCGAAGGTGAGGCCGCAGGCGGCGTGATCGTGATGCGTTCCGGTAAGAACGCGCTGGAGACCATTGCCGCCGTCAAGGCCAAGCTCAAGAGCCTGCAATCCAGCCTGCCCAAGGGGGTGGAGATCGTGCCCGTTTACGACCGCTCCGGACTGATCGAGCGGGCAGTGGAGAACCTGGGCTACAAGCTGCTGGAAGAGTTTGCGGTGGTGGCAGTGGTCTGCTTCATATTCCTGTTCCACCTGCGTTCGGCCTTGGTCGCCATCGTGTCACTGCCGCTAGGCATCCTGGCTGCGTTCATTGTCATGCACTACCAGGGCGTGAACGCCAACATCATGTCGCTGGGGGGTATTGCCATTGCCATCGGGGCCATGGTCGATGCGGCGGTGGTGATGATCGAGAACGCCCACAAGCATCTGGAGCACTGGAGCCACAATCACCCGGACCAAAAGCTCGTAGGGGATGCCCGCTGGCGGGTGATTGGCGAGTCGGCAGCTGAAGTAGGCCCTGCGCTGTTCTTCTCGCTGCTCATCATCACGCTGTCCTTCATTCCGGTGTTCACGCTGGAAGCGCAGGAAGGCCGCTTGTTCTCACCGCTGGCATTCACCAAGACCTACGCCATGGCAGCGGCAGCGGCACTGTCGGTCACGCTGATTCCGGTGCTGATGGGCTATTTGATTCGGGGCCGTATCCCGGATGAGAAGTCCAACCCATTGAATCGCTTCCTGATTGCGATTTACCGCCCGCTGCTCAACGCGGTGCTGGACTGGCCCAAAGCCACGTTGGCGGTGGCCGCACTGCTGCTGGGTTTGAGTCTTTGGCCCTTGCAGCACATTGGCGGTGAGTTCATGCCGCGCCTGGATGAGGGGGATCTACTCTATATGCCTTCCGCGCTGCCTGGCTTGTCCGCAGGCAAGGCCGGTGAACTGCTGCAACAGACAGACCGACTCATCAAGACCGTGCCCGAGGTCTTGAGCGTCTACGGCAAGGCCGGCCGTGCCGAAACCGCCACCGACCCCGCCCCCATGGAAATGTTCGAGACCACCATCCAGTTCAAGCCTAAAGACCAATGGCGGCCCGGCATGACGCAGGACAAGTTGGTGGACGAGCTGGACCGCATTGTGAAAGTGCCAGGCCTGGCCAACATCTGGGTGCCGCCGATCCGCAACCGCATCGACATGCTGGCCACCGGCATCAAAAGCCCGGTGGGGGTCAAAGTGGCCGGAACCGACCTGGCCACCATCGACCGCCTGACCGGCGAGATCGAAAAAGCGCTGAAGGACGTGCCCGGCGTCAGCAGCGCCTTGGCTGAACGCCTGACGGGGGGGCGTTATGTGGACGTGAACATCAACCGCGATGCGGCCTCCCGCTTTGGGATGAACATCGCGGATGTGCAGTCCGTCATCACCTCCGCCGTGGGGGGCGACAACATCGGCGAGACGGTGGAGGGGCTGCAACGCTTCCCCATCAACATGCGCTATCCCCGTGAAATCCGTGACTCGCTGGAGAAGCTGCGCGTCCTGCCCATCGTCTCGGAGAGCGGCCAACGGCTGGTGCTGTCCGATGTGGCCGACATCCGCATCACCGACGGCCCACCCATGCTGCGAAGCGAGAACGCCCGACTCTCAGGCTGGGTGTATGTGGACATTCGCGGGCGTGACTTGCGTTCGGCGGTGCAGGACATGCAAAAGGCGGTGGCCGAGAAGGTGGCTCTGCCTGCCGGGTATTCGGTGTCTTGGTCGGGGCAGTTCGAGTTTCTGGAACGTGCCACGGCCAAGCTCAAGG
>JAJUHM010000178.1 GCA_029279925.1 Aquabacterium olei | reverse complement strand
GATCTCGACCTTCGACGACGACGGCGGCGCCTACAACCAGGCCGATGCCGCTGGCTTCATCAAGCTCAACGCCCTGCGCCTGCGCATCGGCGCCAATGTGAAGGCCAAGCGCGATGCCGCTGCCAAGCCGGCACGCAAGACCGCGGCCAAGCCTGCAGCCAAGAAGGCCGCCGCCAAGAAGGTTGCTGCGAAGAAGACCGCCTGATCACCTAACCTGAACTGGACACCTGCATGACCACCACGACCCTCGCCGGCAGCGTTGCCACGCAAGCCAATGTGTACTTCGACGGCAAGTGCGTTTCGCACACCGTCACCCTGGCCGACGGCACCCGCAAGTCGGTTGGCGTCATCCTGCCCGCCGCGCTGACCTTCAACACCGGCGCGCCGGAAATCATGGAGACCGTCGCTGGCAAGGCCACCATCAAGCTGGCCGGTTCGGACGAATGGAAGACCTACGGCGCAGGCGAAAGCTTCAATGTGCCGGGCAACTCCTCGTTCGAGATCAAGGTGGAAGGCGAGCCCTACCACTACATCTGCCACTTCGGCTGATGGGCGGGGGCATGCCGGGCAAGCCCGTGCAGGCCCATCGCGTTGAAAAGGGGGCGCCGCGGCGCCCCCTTTGTTTTTGTCTCTGTGTCGAAACATGTCAGCGTTGATGCAGGGCGGTGAAGTCCTGTGAAATTCGTGTGCCGGCGTTCACACGGCGGGTGCCGCTTGATACCCTCGTGGCCTTCTGGGTTCAGCCGCCGCCTTGTTCGTGATTCAGTGCCTGCTTGTCGAAGACGACGTCGAGATCCGCGACCTCGTGTGTTCCTATCTCCAGGGTTATGGCATGGCGGTGACGCCAGCTCCCACGGCGCAGGCCATGCAGAGCGCCTTGCGTGCCCGGCGCTTCGATGTGATCCTGCTGGACCTGATGCTGCCCGATGGCCATGGGCTGGACCTGTGCCGTGAGGTGCTGAGCCGGCTGCCGGTGCCCGTCATCATGCTCACCGCGCAGGGCGACCCCATCAGCCGGGTCATCGGCCTTGAAATGGGGGCCGATGACTACCTGGGCAAGCCCTTCGAGCCGCGCGAGCTGGTGGCCCGCATCCACGCCGTCCTGCGCCGGTCGAGCGGCGCCCGGGCGGGCCTGGAAGAGGGCGGCGCCTCGGTGGCGAGGTTCATGGGCTGGTCCTTCGATCGCCTCAAGCGTCAGCTCATCTCGCCGGAGGACGTGGTCGTGCAGCTGTCCAGCGCGGAGTACCGCCTGCTGTCGGCCTTGGTCGACAACCCGGAACGGGTCCTGTCGCGCGAGGAGTTGCTGGACCTGTCTCAGGTGCCGGGCACCGAGGTCAGCGACCGCAGCATCGACCTGACGGTGTCGCGGCTGCGGCACAAGCTGCGGGACAGCGGCCTGGGTGATGGCCTGATCCGCACCATGCGGGGTGAAGGCTACCTGTTTGCGGCGCGGGTGTCGGCGTGAGCGTGCTGCGTCGCCTGCGCCAGGCACTGTGGACGGACACGCTGACCCGGAGGTTGTTCCTGCTGTTGTGGGGCACCCTGGTGCTCAGCCACGTGCTCGGCTTCTCGATGGCCCACCTGGGCTCTCGTGGACCGCAGCCAGGGTGGGGCGGCGCGGTCCTCGTGCCGGGGATGCCCCCCGTGCCGGGCTGGACGCCGCCTCCTCATCCCATGGCCGCCCCTGGCGCGGCGCCGGCAGCCTCTTTCGCGGCATCCGTGCCCGGGCCGCGCATGGCGCCTCCCAACCTGTGGCTGGACTACCTGGTGCGTGTGCTGGTGATGGCCGCGGCGGCCTGGCTGGGCGCCCGCTGGCTGACCCGTCCGGTGCGCCGCCTGACGCAGGCCTCGCTGGCGCTGTCCGATGCCGTGGGTCGCAAGGTGGGTTTGCCGGAGCTCGACGTGCGCATGGGGCCCATTGAGGTGAGGCAGGCGGCCCAGGTCTTCAACCACATGGCGCGGCAACTTGGCGATCGGTTCGAGGAGCGGAGCCTGCTGATGGCGTCGATCTCGCACGATCTGCGCACGCCCCTGACGCGCCTGCGCATGCGCCTCGAGCGGCTGCGGCCGGACCCGGTGGCGGAGCGCTGCGTGGCCGATGTCCATGACATCAATGCCCTGATCGACGGCGTGCTGGACGCCCTGAACGAGGAGCGCCGTCAGGAGCCGTGGCAGGCCATCGATGTGCCGTCGCTGGTGGCGGCGCTGGTCGACGACCGGGCGGAGGACGGGCAACCGGTGTCCCTGCAGCCCGCAACCGGTCTGTCCGAAGCAGGCGGGCTGCCGCGCGCGCCTGCGGTGGTCCGGGCTCAGCCGGTTGCGCTCCGACGCGTGCTGGACAACCTGATCGACAACGCCGTGCGCCACGGGGGCTGCGCCCGCGTCGGGGTGTGGCACGACGTCGGCTGTCTGCGGGTGTCGGTCGATGACGATGGCCCCGGGATCCCGGCGGGCGACCTCGACGCCGTCTTCAAGCCCTTCTTCCGTCTGGATGGCTCGCGCAGCCGCGACACCGGGGGCGTCGGCCTGGGGCTCTACATTGCGCGTGAACTCACCGTGCGCCAAGGCGGCCGGCTGGCCCTGGCGAACCGCGCAGAAGGCGGGCTGCGGGCGACGATCGAGCTGCCCTGCTGCGCCTCGGAATGAGGCCGGGCGAATGGTGCTGAGCGTGCCGGCTCAGAGCACCACCGGTTCGGGCTCCAGCCGGATGCCGAACCGGCCGTACACGCTTTCCTGAATGGCGCGCGCCAGCGTCACAACCTCGGCCCCGCTGGCACCGCCACGGTTGACCAGCACCAGCGCCTGGCGTTCGTACACGCCCGCACGGCCGATGGACTTGCCCTTCCACCCACAGGCGTCGATCATCCAGCCGGCGGCCAGCTTGAAGCTGCCGTCTTCCAGCGGGTAGTGCACGATCTCCGGGTCGCGGCCGATGATGTCGCGGCACTGCTCGGGCGTCACCACCGGGTTCTTGAAGAAGCTGCCGGCGTTGCCGATCACGGCGGGGTCCGGCAGCTTGGCGCGGCGCACCTCGCAGATCCAGTCGAAGAGGTCGCGCGCGCTGGGATGGGTGTTGCCCGTTTCGGCGATCTTGCGCTCCAGCTCCAGATAGCCCAGCACCGGCACCCACGGCCGCGGCAGGCGCAGCCGCACGCGTGTGATCACGCTCTTGTTGGCCAGATGCCGCTTGAACACCGAATCCCGGTAGCCGAACCGGCACTGTTCGGCCGTCAGCGTCACGGTGCGGCCGGTCACCAGATCGACCGCATCCAGCGATTCGAAACGGTCTTTCAATTCGATGCCGTAGGCCCCGATGTTCTGCACCGGGGCGGCCCCGACCGTGCCCGGAATCAGCGCCATGTTCTCCAGACCCGGCAGGTCGTGGTCCAGGCACCACTGCACGGTGTCATGCCAGGACTCGCCGGCGCCCACTTCCACAATCACCGCGTCGTCGCGGGTTTCCAGCACCCGGCGGCCCCGGATCTCCATCTTCAGCACGCACAGGTCCACATCGCGCGTGAGCACCAGGTTGCTGCCGCCACCCAGGACGAACTTGGGTGCCGGGCCCAGTTCCGGGTCGTTCACCACCCGTCGGACATCGGCTTCACTGTGCAGGCGCACCAGCGTCTGGGCCACACAGGGCAGGCCGAAGGTGTTGTGCGCGCGCAGGCTGGCACCGCGCTCGATGTCGAGCGGCGGTGGTGTTTCGGCGAAGGCGGCTGCGGCGGTTGAAGCGGGCATGGCAGAATTTTCGCAGACAACGGAGAGATTCCCATGCCCAGTTTTGACACCAAGCTTGATCCCAACCTGGAAGCCGTCGCCAACGCGGTCGACACGAGCCAGAAGGAAATCGGCACCCGCTTCGACTTCAAGGGCACCAGCGCCGCCGTCGAGTTCAAGAAAAAGGAGAAGGAAGTCGTCATCTACGCCGACAGCGACTTCCAGGTAGACCAGGTGCGTGACGTGCTTTACAACAAGCTCACCAAGCAGAAGGTCGACATCCGCTTCCTCGAGGTCGGCAAGGTCGAGAAGATCGGTGGCGACAAGGTCAAGCAGGTGGTGACGGTCAAGGCCGGCATCGAGTCCGAGCTGGCCAAGAAGATCGTCAAGGTCCTCAAAGACAGCAAGATGAAGGTCAATGCCAGCATCCAGGGCGATGAAGTCCGGGTGCAGGGCAACAAGCGTGACGACCTGCAGGCGGCCATGGCCCTGATCCGCAAGGAGCTGGACTACCCGTTCTCGTTCGACAACTTCCGGGACTGACCGGGTGCGCACACCATGCACCCGGGGCGTGGCGTTGGCCGCGCTGCTGCTGTGCGGGCTGGCTGGACCGGCTCGGGCACAGAGCGTCGCGATGACGGGCGGAATGGGCAGCAAGGCGCTGTTGGTCATCAATGGCGGGGCGCCCAAGGCCCTGGCTGCGGGTGACGCCCACCAGGGCGTCAAGGTCCTCTCGGTGGGGCCGGACCGCACGGTGGTCGAGGTCGCGGGGCAGCGCCAGACGGTGATACTGGGCGGTGCGCCCGTCAGCATCGGTGGGCGCGGCGGCAGCGCCGGCGGCACGCAGATCGTGCTGACGGCTGGTCCCGGCGGGCACTTCATCACGCTGGGCCAGATCAACGGGCGCTCCACGCAGTTCATGGTGGACACCGGCGCCACGTCGATCGCCATGAGCGCCGACGAAGCCCGGCGCCTGGGCCTGGCCTACGAGCAGGGCGCGCGCATCTACGCCAACACCGCCAACGGCATGGTCACCGGGCACCGCATCACCCTGACAGCCGTGCGCATTCAGGATGTCGAGGTGCACAACGTCGATGCCGCCGTGCTGCCTTTGCCCATGCCCCACATCCTCCTGGGCAACACCTTCCTGACCCGCTTCCAGATGAAGCGCGAGAACGAGACGATGACGCTGACGCGCCGGTTCTGAGCCGGAAGGCCTCTGCGGAAGGGGCTCAGAGCCCGTGGCGCTTGATCTTGTCGTGCAGCGTGGTCTTGGCCACCTTCAGCGCCTCGGCGCAGCGCGCGACGTTGCCGCCCTGGCGCTGCAATTCGGTGGCGATCAGATCGCGCTCGAAACGATCGACCGCCTCGGCCAGCGACAGGCCGCCGGTGTCGCCGGCGGGCATGCTCTGGCCTGCATCCAGCACGGCGTTGCGCACCCCGAGCACCAGGCAGTCTGCCGCGTTGCGGAGTTCGCGCACGTTGCCGGGCCAATCGTGCGCCATCAGCCGGGAAAGTTGGGCGGCGCTCAACTCGGGTTGAGCCCGATTGAAGCGCTGGGCCGCCAGCAGCGTGAAATGGGCCATCAGCATGGGGATGTCCTCGCGGCGCTCGCGCAACGGGGGCAGCTGGATGGTGACCACGTTGAGGCGGTAATACAGGTCTGTCCGGAAAGTGCCCTGACGCCCGCGCTCCAGCAGGTCGTCCTTGGTGGCCGCCACGACCCGGCAGTCGACATCGATGGCGTGGTTGGAGCCCAGACGTTCGAGCTTGCGTTCCTGCAGCACCCGCAGCAGCTTGATCTGCATGCTCATCGGCATGGTCTCGAGCTCGTCCAGAAAGAGCGTGCCGCCGTGCGCGTGCTCGATCTTGCCGATGCGCCGCTTCTGAGCGCCGGTGAAAGCGCCGGCCTCGTGGCCGAACAGCTCGCTGTCGAGCAGGTTGTCCGGCATGCCGCCGCAGTTCAGGGCGACGTAGGGCGCTTCGCGGCGGTGCGAGTACTCGTGCAGCGCCTGGGCCACCAGCTCCTTGCCGGTGCCGGTTTCGCCGTGCACCAGCACGTCCACTGGCGAGTCCGCCACATCCAGAATCAGTTTGCGCACGGCCGCCATGGCCGGCGATTGCCCGATCAGCTTGCCCTCGATGCCGCTGCTGTGGGCCAGCTGCTGGCGCAGGGTCTGCACCTCGCGCGTGAGCAGCCGCTTCTCGAACGCCCGCCGCACCACGTCCACCAGGTGCTCCGACGGGAAGGGTTTGGTGATGAAGTCGTATGCGCCGCTGCGCATGGCTTCCACGGCCAGGTCGATGTCGCCATGGCCGGTGATCATGACCACCGGCAGCTGGGCGTCGTGCTGGTGGCAGAAGCGCACCAGCGACAGGCCATCGGCCTTGGGCAGCCGCATGTCGGTGACCACCACGCCGACCGTGCCGGAGGTGATGCGCGGCAACGCTTCTTCGGCCGATCCCACGCCCTCGACGGCGAAGTTGGCCAGTTGCATCGCCTGCACGCAGCCCAGCCGCACGTGCGGGTCGTCTTCGACGATCAGCACGGAAAGAGGGGGCTCGATCGCAGTCTCGGGGAGGCTCATGATGGGGGCAACGGGTCGGTGGGGCCGGTGGCGGGTTCGGTGGGACGCAGCGAGGGCAGGCCGCCCACCCAGGCCGTGGGCAGGCTCGGCGTGCCGCTGTCGGTCTGTTCCGGCAGGGACACGATGAACCGGGCACCGCCTTCGGCCCGATTCTCCGCCAGCAGCTCGCCCCGGAAGGAGCGAATGATGTCACGGGAGATGTGCAGCCCCAGGCCCAGGCCCACGCTGCGGGGCTTCGTTGTGAAGAAGGGCTCGAACAGCCGCGGCAGCAGGTCGGGCGGGATGCCGCCTCCGCTGTCGCTGACCACGAGGTGGACACGCTGGTCGTCGCCCCGCTCGGTGTGCAGCTCGACCCGCTTGACGTCGGTGTCGCGCACGGCATCCAGGGCATTGCCGATCAGGTTGACGACCACCTGCTCCAGCCGATTGGGATCGCACCACACCAGGGCCTGGCCTTCTTCGCACCGGTTGACCAGCTCCACCCCATCCTTCTTGATACGCGCCATGAACAGCAGCAGGGCGTTGTTGACAGCCTGGGCCACGTCGGTGGCCACCGGTGTGGCCGGGGCCTTCCGGGCAAAGCCTTTCAGTGATTGGATGATGTCGCCCATCTGATCGGCCAGCCGGTTGATC
>JAJUHM010000177.1 GCA_029279925.1 Aquabacterium olei | reverse complement strand
ATGTGCAGCTCCGGACTGTCGTCGGCCGTCTCGGCCAGCTGCGAGAAGATCTGCGCCATCTCGGTGTCGGTCTGGTCGCTCAGTGGCGTCAGGTACAGCCGCGCCAGCTCCAGCGTGCGGCGGCGGTAGTCCGTGCCGCTGTCCACGTTGATCACCTCCAGCTGCTGCTTCAGCAACTCGATGGCCGGAAGAATGCGGTCGCGGTGCAGGCCGTTCGGATACAGCCCGTCCGGATGGAAGTTCGAGGTCGTGACGATGCTCATGCGGTTTCGGAACATCGCGTCCAGCAGTCGGTGCAGGATCATCGCGTCCGTCACGTCGGCCACATGAAACTCGTCGAAGCAGATCAGGCGGTGCTTGCGCGACATGCGCTTGGCCAGCACGTCCAGCGGGTCCTGCACGCCCTTGAGCTCATGCAACTGGCGGTGCACCTCGCGCATGAACTCGTGGAAGTGCAGACGCGTCTTGCGCTCCAGCGGGACCGCGTTGAAGAAGCAGTCCATGATGAAGCTCTTGCCCCGCCCCACTCCGCCATACATGTAGACGCCCTTGGGCAGATCCGGGTAGCGCAGCATCTTGGTCAGCGCATTGCCGCGCTTGGCCTTGTAATTGGCCCACTCGTCCTGGCAGCGCTGCAGGGCGGCAATGCCCTTGAGCTGGGCCTCGTCGGCCTTGTAGCCGCGTTCGGCCAAACTTTGCTGATAGAGCTCGGTGACGGAGATGGCGGGTGCGGGCATGGCGCAGACGACAGCAGGTTCTTCGACGAAAGCGCGCAGCGTAAACGAGAACCGCCGAACGCGCTGAGGGGCGCCCAAGAAAAAGGGGTGGCCAAGACCACCCCTTGCTTCAAGAGCCGGACAGGCCCGCCACAGGCGCTGGACGCGCCCTTGACGGCCTGATGCGTCACCGAATCAGAAGTTCAGCGTACGCTTGTCCACCGCCAGGGCGGCTTCCTTGGTGGCTTCGCTCAGGCTCGGGTGAGCGTGGCAGATGCGTGCGATGTCTTCGGCACTGGCCTTGAAGTTCATGGCCACCACGGCTTCCGAGATCAGCTCGGAAGCGTACGGGCCGATGATGTGCACGCCGAGGATCTCGTCGGTCGTCGCATCGGCCAGGAACTTCACGAAACCATTGGTGTCACCCAGGGCACGTGCGCGCCCGTTGGCCAGGAAGGGGAAGGAACCGGCCTTGTAGGCACGGCCCTCCGCTTTCAGTGCCTGTTCGGTCTTGCCGACCCAGGCAATCTCCGGGCTGGTGTAAATCACCCAGGGAATCGTGTCGAAGTCGACGTGACCGTGCTGACCGGCAATGCGCTCGGCCACGGCCACACCTTCTTCTTCAGCCTTGTGCGCCAGCATGGGGCCACGGACCACGTCACCCACCGCCCACACATTGGGCAGGTTGGTCTTGCAGTCGGCGTCCACCACGATGGCACCGCGTTCGTCGAGTTGCAGGCCCACCGCCTCGGTGTTCAGACCGATGGTGTTGGGCACGCGGCCGATCGAGACGATCAGCTTGTCCACAGCCAGCTCTTGCGCTTCGCCCTTGGCGTTGGTATACGCCACGGTCACGCCCTTCTTGGCCGTCTTGATGTCGCCGATCTTGACGCCCATCTCGATCTTCAGGCCCTGCTTCGTGAACAGCTTGTGCGCTTCCTTGGCGACGGCCTCGTCGGCGGCGCCCAGGAAAGTCGGCAGGCCTTCCAGGATGGTGACCTCGGCACCCAGACGACGCCAGACCGAGCCCATTTCCAGGCAGATCACGCCGGCGCCGATCACGCCGAGCTTCTTGGGCACGTCGTTGATCTGCAGCGCGCCGTCGTTCGACAGGATCAGCTTCTCGTCGAAGGCCGCACCCGGCAGCGCACGGGCGTTCGAGCCAGTGGCCACGATGATGTGCTTGCCTTGCAGCGTTTCGGGCTTGTCACCCGCCACCGCGATCTCGTACTGGCCATCGGCGGCCTTCACGAACGAGCCACGGCCGTGGAAGAACGTGACCTTGTTCTTCTTGAACAGGTACAGGATGCCGTCGTTGTTCTGTTTGACGACGTTGTCCTTGCGGGCAATCATCTTCGCGACGTCCATCTCGAGTCCCTTGACCGAGATGCCGTGGTCGGCGAAGTGCAGCGATGCGTGCTCGAAGTGCTCCGACGATTGCAGCAGCGCCTTCGATGGGATGCAGCCGACGTTGGTGCAGGTACCGCCCGGTGCGGGGCCGCCCTTGCTGTTTTTCCACTCGTCGATCGCAGCAACCTTGAAACCCAGTTGCGCAGCACGGATGGCAGCGATGTAGCCGCCGGGGCCGCCACCGATCACGATGACGTCGAATTGTTGGGACATGAGAGTCTCCTGGGGTTGCCCGGTCGCAGTTCCGGGCGTTCTTCAGGTTTGCAGACGCCAGGCGAGCCCTCGTGAGGCCCGCCCGGCCGCAAAAAACGGATGTGTGGTCGTCGTGGCGATCAGATGTCGAACAGCAGGCGAGCCGGGTCTTCCAGCGCTTCCTTCAACGCGACAAGGCCCAGCACGGCTTCGCGGCCGTCGATGATGCGGTGGTCGTACGACATCGCCAGGTAGTTGATCGGACGGATCACGATCTGGCCGTTCTCCACCACCGGGCGATCCTTGGTGGCGTGCACGCCGAGGATGGCCGACTGGGGCGGGTTGATGATCGGGGTCGACAGCATCGAACCGAACACGCCTCCGTTGGAGATCGAGAACGTGCCACCGGTCATCTCTTCGTTGCGCAGATTGCCGTGACGGGCCTTCACAACTAACTCGGCGATCTTCTTTTCGATCTCGGCAAAGGTCATCTGGTCGACGTTGCGCAGCACTGGCACCACCAGGCCACGGGGCGAGCCCACGGCCACGCCGATGTCGAAGTAGCCGTGGTAGACGATGTCATTGCCATCGACCGAGGCGTTCAGCACCGGGTACTTCTTGAGCGCATGCACGGCAGCCTTCACGAAGAAGCTCATGAAGCCCAGCTTGACGCCGTGTTCCTTCTCGAACTTCTCCTGGAACTTCTTGCGCATCTCCATCACCGGCGCCATGTTCACTTCGTTGAACGTGGTCAGGATGGCGTTGGTGGCCTGCGACTGCAGCAGACGCTCGGCCACACGGGCACGCAGGCGGCTCATCGGCACACGCTGCTCGGGGCGATCGCCCAGGTTCTGCGGGCCGGTCGGGGCCTGGACAGCCGGGAGGGCCTTGGTCGGCACACCCGTCGGAATGGCGGCAGCCGGTGCTGCGGCAGGGGCTGCGGCCGGCTTGGCACCGCCGGCCACGGCGGCCAGCACGTCGCCCTTGGTCACGCGGCCGTCCTTGCCGGTGCCAGCCACCTGAGCGGTGCTCAGGCCGTTGTCGGCCAGCAGCTTGGCGGCAGCCGGCATGGCCACGTCACCCTTGCTGCCACCGGTGGCAGCGGCAGCGGCCGGAGCCGGCGCGGCGGCGGCCGGCGTGGTTTCGACGGCCTTCACCGGCAGCGGGCTGACGGCGGCCGTGCCTTCGGTGTCGATGCGGGCAATGACTTCATCGGAACCCACGGTCTCGCCGTCGTTCTTCACGATCTGGGCCATGACGCCCGCGGCGGGTGCCGGCACTTCCAGCACGACCTTGTCGGTCTCGATCTCGATCAGGATTTCATCGGCCGCGACGGTTTCGCCGGGCTTCTTCTTCCATTGCAACAGCGTCGCCTCGGCGACCGATTCGGACAGTTGGGGAACCTTGACTTCAAGAATAGCCATGATGTGTATCTCCTGGGGATCGGCGCGCGTCTGCCCTACCCGGCCGCTTCAAAGGGCCGGATCCAGACGACAGCGGGCGCCGCCGATCACGTGAACCTTACTTGGTGAGAACGAAGCCCTTGAGCTTGGCGAACGCCTGATCCAGCAGAGCCTTCTGCTGATCCTGGTGCAGGTGGGCATAACCCACGGCCGGCGATGCCGAAGCGGGACGACCCGCGTAGCCCAGTCGCTGGCCTTCGCTCATGTTCTCGTGGATGTAGTGCTGGACGAAGAACCAGGCGCCCTGGTTCTGGGGCTCGTCCTGACACCACACCAGTTCGGTGGCGTTGGAATACTTCTTGATCTCGGCCGCGAACGCCTTGTGCGGGAAGGGGTACAGCTGCTCGACGCGGATGATGGCCACGTCATTCGCCTTCTTCTCTTCGCGCTTCTTGACCAGGTCGTAATACACCTTGCCCGAGCACGCGATGACGCGCTTGACCTTGCTGGCGTCGATGTCGGCGTTCAGTTCGCCGATCACCGTACGGAATTCACCCTTGGTGAACTCGGTCAGCGGCGAGGTGGCGTCCTTGTTGCGCAGCAGGGACTTCGGCGTGAAGATCACCAGCGGCTTGCGGAACATGCGCACCATCTGACGGCGCAGCACATGGAAGATCTGGCTGGCCGTGGTCGGCTGCACGATCTGCATGTTGTTTTCGGCAGCCAGCTGCATGAAGCGCTCCAGGCGGGCCGAGCTGTGCTCGGGGCCCTGGCCTTCGTAGCCGTGCGGCAGCATCATGACCAGACCGTTGGCACGGCCCCACTTCACTTCGCCCGAGGCGATGAACTGGTCGATCACCACCTGAGCGCCGTTCGCGAAGTCGCCGAACTGGGCTTCCCAGACCACCAGGCTGTTGGGGTCCGAACCGGCGTAGCCGTATTCGAAGGCCAGCACGGCCTCTTCCGACAGGATGGAGTCGATGACGACGAACGGCGCCTGGTTTTCCGCCACGTTCTGCAGGGGCACATACGTGCCTTCGTCCCACTTCTCGCGGCTCTGATCGTGGATCACGGCGTGACGGTGGGTGAAGGTACCGCGGCCGCAGTCCTCACCGGACAGGCGCACCGGATAGCCCGAAGCCACCAGCGAGGCGAACGCCATGTGCTCGCCCATGCCCCAGTCGACGTTGATCTCGCCCCGACCCATGGCGGCCCGGTCAGCGTAGACCTTCTTGACCAGCTGGTGCGGGGTGATCGATTCCGGCAGCGTGGTGATGCGCTCGGACAGACGCTTCCACTCGGCCAGCGGAATGGCGGTGTCGCCACCGTCCGTCCACTTCTTGCCCAGGAACGGCGTCCAGTCCACCGCGTACTTGCGCTGGAAGTTGGTCAGCACCGGGTCCACCGTGTGGCGACCTTCGTCCATGGCGGCACGGTAGGCCTTCACCAGATCGTCGCCCAGCGTCTCGCCCATGCCCTGAGCGGCCAGCTTGTCGGCATACAGCTTCCGGGTACCGGGGTGGGCCGCGATCTTCTTGTACATCAGCGGCTGGGTCAGGCTCGGAGTGTCCTGCTCGTTGTGGCCCAGCTTGCGGAAGCACACGATGTCGAGCACCACGTCCTTGCGGAAGGTCATGCGGTACTCGAGCGCCAGCTGCGTGGCAAACACCACGGCTTCGGGATCGTCGCCGTTGACGTGCAGCACCGGCGACTCGACGCCCTTCACGATGTCCGTGCAGTACAGCGTGGAACGCAGGTCGCGCGGATCGGAGGTGGTGAAACCGATCTGGTTGTTGATGATGATGTGGACCGTGCCGCCGGTGGTGTAACCACGCGTCTGGGCCAGTGCCAGGGTCTCCTGGTTCACGCCCTGGCCGGCAAAGGCCGCATCGCCGTGCACCAGCACGGGCAGCACGGTGTCACCGCGGGTGTCGCCGCGGCGGTCCATGCGCGCGCGCACCGAACCTTCCACCACCGGGTTCACGATTTCCAGGTGCGACGGGTTGAACGCCAGCGACAGGTGAACCGGGCCACCGGCCGTCGACACATCGGAGCTGAAGCCCTGGTGGTACTTGACGTCGCCAGCAGGCAGGTCTTCCGGCGCGGTGTGCTCGAACTCGGCGAACAGGTCACGCGGCATCTTGCCCAGCGTGTTGACCAGCACATTGAGGCGGCCGCGGTGGGCCATGCCGATCACGATCTCCTGCACACCCTTGGCGCCAGCGCCCTGGATCACCTCGTCCATCGCGGCGATGAAGCTCTCGCCGCCTTCCAGCGAGAAGCGCTTTTGACCGACGTACTTGGTGTGCAGGAAACGCTCGAGGCCTTCTGCGGCCGTCAGGCGATCGAGGATGTGCTTCTTCTTCTCGGCCGTGAACACGGGCTTGGAGCGCGAGCTTTCCAGGCGCTCCTGCCACCAGCGCTTCTCGGCCGGGTCGGTGATGTGCATGTACTCGGCGCCGATGCTGCCGCAGTACGTTTCACGCAGGGCCTGCACGATCTCGCGCAGGGTCATGTGCTCGGCCTTGGTGAAATAGGTGTTCGTGGCCGAGAACGTGATGTCCATGTCCGACTCGGTGAAGTCGTAGAACGACGGCTCGAGTTCGGGGATCTTGGGGCGTTCCGTGCGCTTGAGCGGATCGAGATCCGCCCAGCGGGAACCGAGGAAGCGATAAGCAGCAATCAGCGACTGAACGTGCACCTGCTTGCGCGCCACAGCCAGATCAGCCGAGCTGGTCTTGACCATGAAGGCGTTGGCCTTGGCACGCTGAGCGAACGACTCGACCACGGGCGCATGGGCCACATCGCGGCTGTCGGAGCCGTCGGTCGCGGGAACGTTCTGGAGGGCGTCGAAGTACGAACGCCAGTTGTCGGGCACCGAGCCCGGGTTGTCGAGGTAGGCCTCGTACAACTCTTCTACGTACGGGGCATTGCCCCCGAACAGGTACGAGTTCGACCTGAACTGCTGCATCATTTCGCTCACCTCACTCCCAGGTTTCCTGGGACATTGGCTGGTTAAAAAACCTTCCGCGACACGGCTTGACCGGTTGGCGGATTGCGACCCGCCTTGCTGAATGCCATGCGCCTGTGAGGGCGCTGGGCTCCGCCAGCAAGGGCGACGGGAAGGGCCGTAAACAAAAACCAACGCGACTGTACCACCGAAGCCAGTGCTTGACACGGAGCCTCGCGGAAATCCTGAGAACGCCAGCGCATTGGAGCGAATCCCCCTTGCAAGGGGCCAAAGAAAAAGCCGGGCAATGCCCGGCTTTCTCCTGTGCGCTCAGCGCGCAATCGCGTTT
>JAJUHM010000176.1 GCA_029279925.1 Aquabacterium olei | reverse complement strand
GGCCCGCGCGGGCGCGACTTCAACATGCGCTGGGTGGCCTCGATGGTGGCCGACGTGCACCGCATCCTGACCCGCGGCGGCGTCTTCATGTACCCGTGGGACAAGCGCGAGCCGAACAAGCCCGGCAAGCTGCGCCTGATGTACGAAGCCAACCCGATGAGCTTCCTGGTGGAGCAGGCGGGTGGTGCGGCCACCAACGGCCTGCAGCGCATCATGGAGATCGAGCCCAAGGGCCTGCACGAGCGTGTGAGCGTCATCCTCGGCTCGAAGAACGAGGTGGATCGCGTGACGGCCTACCACCACGAGGCAAAGCAGACCGGTTGAGCCTGGAGGCGCGCATGACGCGCCCGCAACAATGGGGCCCTGCCATGGGCCCCTTTTTACTTCTGCCCACCCACACATGCAGTATTCGTCGCAAGCACCCGAGGGGACGCCGCACCATCACGCACCGGAAGAAGAGTGGCAGGCGCTGGTCGACAGTGCCACACCGGCGTGTCGCCAACTGGTGGCCGAGGTGGCCGATCGCCATGCCGAGGCCCTGTCGGACCGCTTCTACGCCGTGATGATGGCCCACCCGCGTGCCGGCGCCTTCCTGGCGCATGACGTGGTGCACGAGCGGCTGCGGGCCTCGATGGCGCGGTGGATCCGCGAGATCTATGGCGACCGCCCCAGCGAGGTCGCGACGCTGGTGGCCCATCAGCGCCATGTGGGCGAGGTGCATGCCCGCATCCAGCTGCCCATTCACCTGGTGGCACGCGGCGCCCGCACGCTGAAGCGCGCCCTGGCCGATCGCTTGGCGGCGGCGTGCCACGACGTCGTCTTGCGCCAGGAGGCGGAGCGCTATGCCGGGCTGCTCATGGATCTTGCCCAGGAGCTGATGTCCGAGGCCTACATGCGCAACACGCAGCGGGGCGCACGCACCGACGAGGCGTATCGCCTGTTCTCGCTGGGCCAGAACATGTCGGTGGAGCGCGAGCGCCAGCGCTCGGTGTTGCTGGAGTGGGGCCAGGAACTGTTGTTTGCCTTGCATCGCGCGCCCACCATCGGGGCCTTGCCGCGGTTGGCCCATTCGGAGTTCGGGCTGTGGTTCAACCACAAGGCGGCTGCCATGTTCGAAGGCGCGCCGGAACTCGACAGCATCACCGAGATCATCGAGCGTGTCGACGACACGTTGCTGCCCCAGCTCAGCGGGCAGGGCCAGCAGGCGGGGCAGCCGACACCGCAGTTGATCATGACGCTGCAGACCGAGCTGGACAACCTGAAGTTCCAGCTCAACACGCTGTTCGAGCGCCAGTTGGAGGTCGAGAACGGCCGCGACACGCTGACGCGCCTGCTCAACCGCCGCTTCCTGCCCTCGGTGATGAGCCGGGAGATCAAGCTGGCCAACGAGCGACACACGCAGTTTGCCCTGCTGCTCATCGACGTCGACCACTTCAAGCGCATCAATGACGAAGAAGGGCATGACGCCGGCGACATGGTGCTGCAGCAGGCCGCCATGCTGGTGCTCAACAGCGTGCGCAACGGCGACTTCGTCTTCCGCTATGGTGGTGAGGAACTGCTGGTGATGCTGGTGGAGGTGACCCCGCCCGTGGCGCAGCGCATTGCTCAGGACCTGTGCGAACGCTTTGCCGCGACCGACTTCCTGGTGGGCCAGGGCCGCAAGCTGCATGTGACGGTCAGTGTAGGCGTGGCGGTCTACGACGGCCATCCCGATTTCCAGCACCTGATCAACCGTGCCGACCAGGCCATGTACGAGGCCAAGCAGGGTGGGCGCAACCAGGTCTGCCTGGCGCGTTGACCCCGTGCCTGCGTGCCGGTGTGGCGAATCTGCCTGAGGGGCTGTTGCCGAGGGATTTCTGCGTGCTAAACTAGCGGTCTTGGACGCCGGTGTAGCTCAGTCGGTAGAGCAGCTCATTCGTAATGAGAAGGTCGAGGGTTCGATTCCTTTCTCCGGCACCAACTGAACCAAGCCAAAGCCCTGGATGACCTCCGGGGCTTTGTCGTTTCTGAGGTCCGGCAGGGTGCCTTGTAGCTCCCTGGATTCACGCCGGGCGATGCCGCGCCAGCAGGCGCAGCAAGCCCGCCGTCCCGACGAGCAGCAGCACCATCCCCGCGCCCCAGACGATCCAGATCACCGGAACGAGCCAGGCGAGCAGCGCGCCGAGCATCGGCAGGTGGCGCTGCGCGACCGTGAGCCATTCCAGGCTCGCCTCGCGCCATGCCGTCAGGCCGAGGAGGTCGGCCCAGCGCTGCAGCCATGCAGGCAGTTCGGGCCAGGCCACGCGCCGGCTTTCGTCCACCGCGAATTCACCCGCCTGCAGCACCTCGCTGGCCCAGCCCGTCACGGCCGCGCCCATCCAGGCTCCGAGGGTCCACAGCAGGCCCAGCAGAACCGCCAACCCCCAAGTCAGCAGGCGGGTTGGCATTGCGAGCGAGGCCGGGTGCGGAGGAGAAGAGGGGGGACGTCGGGTGGTCATGGGCGGCAAGGCGGAATCCGATGCCGCGCAGTGTGGCAGAGTGCCTCAGGGTTGCGCCAGCGTAGGGATGCTGGCCTGGGGCAAGATCGGCACCTGGTTTGCCTGACCACTGCATGATGCTCCCCACCCTGCTGGATCCCACCGCGTTCGACCATGCCGTTCTCACGTGGGTGCACGCCTGGCGATCTCCGTGGGCCGACCTGGCCATGTCCTTCGTGACCTGGCTGGGCTCGCTGTATGTGCTGCTGCCGGTCGCCGTCCTCTTGGCGGCGTGGCGTGCCCGAGGTCTTCCGTCTGGGCAGCGCGGGTCTGCTTGCTTCGTGCCGGTGGCCTTGCTGGGCGCCAGCGTCATCGTGCACACGCTGAAGCTGGCGGTCGCACGCACACGGCCTGGGCTGTTCGATCCGCTGATCACCATGCCGGTTGACCCGAGCTTTCCGAGTGCGCACACGATGCAGGCTTGCGCGTTCGCCGTGGCCTGCCTGCTGCAGCGCCGGCATCCCGGGCAGGTGGCCGGCTGGGTGGCCGCAGCGACCTTCGTGGTGCTGGTGGCGGCGTCCCGTGTCTACCTGCAGGTGCACTTTCCCAGCGATGTGCTGGCAGGGGCCGTGCTGGCGTTCGGCTGGGTGGTGGTGCTGTACCGGGTGTGGCCGGGCCGTGCGGCGGCCCCATGAAAAAAGACTTGTCCCCGTTTCCTGTGGACAAGTCTGTTGGGAAGGGCTGAGCAAGCGCGCTCGCCCCTGGGAAACACCCTGGTCTGCTCAAAAAACAGGCAGACCAGGGATGGGGCCGGTCAGGACTTCTTGCCGGCTTCCAGCGCGAGGATCCACTTGACCAGCTTGCGGGCGTCGGCCTCGCCGATGGCGGCGGCGTTCGGCGGCATGGCCAGGCCGGACGCCTTGCCCTTCCAGTGGCTGTCGTAGGGGTTGGAGCCCTTCATCACGGTCTGCGTCAGCTGCTCCAGCGCGCCCTTCTGGCCCTTGTACTTGGCCGACACATCGCGCCACGGCGGGCCGATCGGGGGCAGGCCGTCAGGGCCTTGGGCGCCCGGTTCGACGTGGTGGCAGGTCATGCAGCCAGCGTTCTTCGCCAGTTCGAGCATGGGCTTGTCCTGAGCGGGACCGGCGGCCAGGGCGGCACACGATGCGAGCAGGGCTGCGAGGGGGATCACCAGTTTGATCATTTGTTTTCTCCTGAAAGACAACCGGGGTGTCCCCAAGATAGGCCTGCTGCGGGCGCAAGACTTGAGCGAAGTCAATTCGCTCCGGGCTTTCTCCAGGATGGGACAGTGGCTGGCGGCGCTGCTGCGAAATGGAGCACCGTGGTGGCGCATGCCCCTCATGTGCGGGGGGCTCAGTACGCCTCATCCGAGGATCACGCCCTGAGCCTGTGGCTCGTCAGACTGCATGGCATGGTCGGCGCCGCACAGGGCGGGCCGCGGTTCCAGGAGCACCCCATGCAGACCCTCGTCACTTCGCGCGTTCCCCGTTTCGGCGTCGACCTGGCCTTCGAGCTCGGCTGGGATTTCGCCCACTACGGTGTCCAACCCCCGTCCGAAGCCCTCTTGAACTGGCCTCAGCTGGCCCAGGGGGTGGAAGCCGGGCGGCAGACCTTTGGCGCACGCACGCTGCACGCCACCCGGCATGCCCGCAAATGGTTGCAGGTGCGGCTGAACGCGCTGAACCGGGGCCGCGTGTTCGACACCGAGCAGGTCACCCCCCGCTTTCTGCAACTGATCGACACCGAGGTCTGCCCGGTGACCCGCATGCCGCTGACGTACGGTACTGGCGCCGGCACCGACTGGTCCGTGGACCGGGTTTTCAACGATGCGGCCTACGCCGCCGGCAACCTGGCGGTGATGAGCCGCCGCGCCAACGAGGCCAAGGCCGATGCCGCCTTCCATGACGCAGTTCGGTATGCCCGGGACTGCGAGGGCGGCGTCAGCGAGATCGACGGCCTGGATGCGGCCCAGTGGGGGCGCGTGGCGGTGCTGATGTCGTTCGTCACCCGACTGGCGCACCAGGAGGCGGCCGTGCTGCCCATGCTGGTGCTGCCACCCAACCGCCTGCGGGTGTTCAACCCGATCCAGGCCTTGCAGGCCGTGCTGTGCCGGCTGGTGCTGGCCCATGCCGAGAGCGAGGATGCCGCCGCACTCGACGACCACATTGACCGACTGCGCCAGCATGTGCCCGGCAAGGCCTTGCGCAAGGATGTGCTGGCCTTCACCGATGCGTACGTGGCTCAAGTGCGGGCGCTGCGTCGCGCGCACCCGGCGCTCGGCCTGCGCGGCGCCGTGGAAGACGCCTGGCAGACCCGTCTGGTGCTCAACCGCTGGAAGCGGATTGCGCGTGCCCTGACCGCAGCGCAGGCCGAAGCCATCGTGGTGGCAGCAGGGCAGGGCACGCGTTGTCTGCCGGACACCCAGGCGACCGAGGGTTGGGCCCTCGCCACGCGCGGCCTGCTGTCGCCCCGTCCGGTGCCGCGCCCGCTGCCGGATCCCAAGGTGAGCCTGCCGGCCGAGCACTGGCTGGCGGCCCGGCAATCCGACCTGTTTGCAGCAAGCTGAGTGCCTGGCGCCCCAATCTGGGGCGCTTGCTGTGGCGGGATGGCCGCGTGGCGACGGCCGGCTCTTGCCTTCCAGGGGGGCGACTCTGCTAGAGTCGGCCCTGGAGGCTCAAGGGGTGAGCCTGGGAGTCGATACGGCCATGGGTAACCGCACTGAACGCTTCTACAAGATCGAGAACCTGATCCGCCACCATGGCGGCGTGAGCTTCCAGCAGATGCTGGATGCGCTGGAGGTCTCGCCCGCCACGCTCAAACGCGACCTGCAGTTCCTGCGCGACCGCATGGACGCGCCCATCGTCTACCACCGGGACGACAACCTCTACCGCTTCGGCGAAGAGTTCCGCGGCCAGAAGCATGAACTGCCCGGCCTGTGGTTTGACGAGCGCGAGCTCTACAGCCTGCTGACCGCACACCAGCTGCTGTCCGGCCTGGACAGCAACGGCACGCTGGCACGCCACCTGCAGCCCTTGCTCGACCGCATCTACCACCTGCTGGGCACGTCCGACTCGGACAGCGCCGAGCTGATGCGCCGCGTCCGCATCATGGGCACGGGCAAGCGCCCGGTGCCCAGCGAGCACTTCGAGCTGATCGGTGCGGCCCTGCTCAAGCGCCAGCGCATCGCCATGCGCTACCTGACGCGTGGCCGCAAGACCAGCTCTGACCGCGAGGTCTCGCCTCAGCGCCTGATCCACTACCGCGGCACCTGGTACCTGGACGCCTGGTGCCATGAAAGCGACGCGCTGAAGCGTTTTGCCCTGGATGCGGTGGAGTCGGCGCAAACCACGGGCCAGAAGGCCCGCGACATCAGCCTCAAGCGCGTCGAGCAGGAACTGGACGGCGGCTACGGCATCTTTGCCGGCAGCAAGGTGAACTGGGCCACGCTGGTGTTCAGCGCCGAGGCGGCCCAGTGGGTGTCGCGCGAAGAGTGGCACCCCGACCAGAAGACCCGCGTGCTGCCCGATGGCCGCTACGAGCTCAAGGTGCCGTATGTCGAGGTGACCGAGCTCGCCATGGACGTGCTGCGCCATGGCGCCGAGGTCGAGGTGGCGTCGCCCAAGGCGCTGCGCGACGCCGTGACCATGCGGCTCAAGGCCGCGCTGGCCCAGTACAAGTAAGGCTCAGGGGTAGAGCCCGCGCATGGCGCGGGCCTCGAGCACCCGGCTGCACGCGGTGATGAAGGCCGCCGTGCGCAGCGGCACCTGGCGCTCGCGCGCCACCGACCAGATGGCCTCGAAGGCCTCGGTCAGCACGCGATCCAGCCGCGCGTTGATGTCGTCCTCCGTCCAGAAGAAGCTCGACGCGTTCTGCACCCACTCGAAGTAGCTCACGGTCACGCCGCCGGCGTTGGCCAGCACGTCGGGCAGCACCAGGCAGCCTTTGTCCAGCAGGATGTCCTCGGCGTGCGGGGTGGTCGGGCCGTTGGCGCCCTCGACCACCAGGCGCGCCTTCACCGCGTGGGCGTTGTCCCGCGTGATCTGGCCTTCCAGGGCGGCGGGCAGCAGCACTTCGCACGGCAGTGCCCAGAATTCTTCGGCGGCGATGGCGGTGGCGGCAGGGAAGTCGGCGACGCGCCCACCGTCCTGGCGCAGATGGCGATCCAGCGCGGCGGGGTCGATGCCCGACTCGTTGTACACGGTGCCGGTGGCGTCCTGTACGGCCACGATGCGCGCACCTGCCGCATGGAAGGCCCGAGCCGCGGCGCTGCCGACGTTGCCGAAGCCCTGGATGGCCACGCGCGCGCCCGCCATCGGGATGTCGAGCTTGCGCATGGCCTCGCGCGCCACCACGAAGCAGCCGCGGCCGGTCGACTCGCGACGGCCCAGGCTGCCACCCATCGAGATGGGCTTGCCCGTCACCACACGCGTCTGCGTGGCGCCCTGGTTGATGGAGTAGGTGTCCATCATCCAGGCCATGGTCTGTTCGTTGGTGTTGACGTCCGGCGCGGGGATGTCGCGGTCCGGGCCGATGACCACGCCGATCTCGCTGGTGTAGCGACG
>JAJUHM010000175.1 GCA_029279925.1 Aquabacterium olei | reverse complement strand
GCGGCGTGCAAGGCGTCCAGCCCGTGCAGATCCGGTGAACGAAGGTCTGCGCCCCGCGCGGCCATGTCCCGCACGCCGTCGAGACGCCCGAGGAATGCGGCCTCGGCCAGGGGATGGCGCCCGGCAGCGTTGTAAGCGCCCATCCACTGTTCCAGCGGGCGCGCGTCCAGCAGCAGCTGGGATGCGCCGCGCTGCCCGCCCGCCATGGCGAGGTGCAGGGCCGTCTGCCCGCCCTGGCTGCGCGCCAGCGGGTCTGCGCCCCGACGCAGCAACTCCCGAACGGAGACATCCTGCCCCAGGTAGGCAGCCAGCCCCAGAGGCGTTCGGCCTTGCCAGCCCGGCTCGTCGAGCGGGGCACCACGTCGCACGAGTTCGCGCAGCAGGCCGGCATCCCCGAGCGAAACCGCCAGCGTCAGGGCCGTGTGCCTGTTTTCGTCCACAAGGTCCAGTCGCGGGTTCTCGGTGCGCAGGTACTGAAGTGCGCCCGCGACGTCCCGGGACCGCAGGCGGTCGAACAGTCCCTGCTCGCTCGGCCCCAGGACGCCCCGTTTCGGCGGGAGCAAGGGCCCGCCCTGGGCCAAGGCGTCCCACCCCTCGTCTCGTCGGCCGAGGGGCGCCCCGGCCAGAAGGCTGGTGGACGCCCCCGTCACGCCGTCTGTGGCGTCGGCCGCCATGCCGAGCGACTGGGCCCAGCCCGTGGCGCTCAAGCACCACACCAGACCGCCGCCCACGCACCATCGCGCGGCCGGACGCCACGCCGCGCCCATCCTCAAGTGTCGCATCGTGAACCTCAACCGGGAGAAGGACCTGCGCCGGCCTCACCGCGGTACAGGGCGCTCAGTGGATCGCTGCCCGTCGACGGCGCACCCAGCGCGTTCATGGTCATCGCCATGGCAACGGCCTGGGCACGGTTCGAGGCTCCCAGCTTGCGCAGGATCTTCTGCACATGGTTCTTCACCGTGAGCGCACTGATGCCCAACTGCTCGCCGATCTGCTGGTTGCTCAGGCCATCGCGGACCCAGCGGAGGATCTCGCGTTCTCGGTCCGTGATCACCGGCACCCGCATGAGGGGCGCCGACAAACCGAACTCCACGCCGGGCGGCGCATCCCGCGTGGGTGAGGACAGCAGACGCTCTGTCACGGCCACACGCTGGTAGGTCAGATGCAGGCAAGGCAGCAGCATGCCGAGCGACGCCAGGGCGACGTCGTCGTACCCCGCTTCGTGTCGCATCAGCACGAAGAGGCTTTCCAGTTCGTCCGAGCGCCCGGGCCGGGTCGTCCCGTGCACCAGCATCTCGCGATAGCCCGCATCGTGCAGCCGGCACGCCAGCATCCCCGCCTGGCCGTCCGGCGAGAACGGAATGCCGACACGGGTCGGCCGCTGTTGGGCCCGCTGCCAGGCCAGCAGGGCAAGCTGCACCAGGGCCGACTGCGGATCCAGCAGGCCCATGATGATGTCGGCCGGCATGGGCAGGCTGTTGAACAGGTCGAACGACAGGGCGCGCAGTTCACGGTCGTATGCGCCGCACAACGCAACGTGATGCGGCAGCCAGCGTTGAAGATCGCCCTGACTCCAGACGAAGAACTGATGCCGTCGGCACACGTGGGGAGCGCCTTCCATGACGCGGAGCAGGTACTCCGACTGCTCGGGCGCAAAGGGATGGGATTGCATGACGACCCTGTGTTGATGTGGGGGGCAGATTAGAAAGAGCGCGTGACGCTTTGTTGACTTGTGTGAATCCGAATGCCGTACCCCGCATCACGGAGGGGTGACTTCGAAGCGCCAGGCGGCGTAGCTGTTCACCCCGGCCGGGGCACGCACCGGTTGCAGCGCCGAGCGGCTGTAGACACCGGTGATGGCCCCGTCCGGTTCGCGGCGGACCACGCCCCATTGCGCACCGGTCACCGGGTCAGGCCAGAGCCGTCGCAGATGCCGCACCGTCTGGCCCGTGCGCTGGTCCTCGAGCAGCTCTTCCAGTTCGAGAGGAAGGCGGCGCACACCGTCTGCCACGGGCGCCTGGCTGTAGGTTTCCAGCGCACGGCGGATCTGCTCGCCGCGCCAGGCCAGTTCGGCGTCGCGGGCCCGGCGGGCGTCGAGCTGCCAGCTCCGGCCTGCGGCCGCCAGCATCACGCCTGCGATGGCCACCCACCACAGCAGCATCAGGTAGGTGAAGCCCCGCTGGCACTGCATGCGGCCTACCACTGCGTGTAAGCCACGCCGTTCTGTCCGCGCCCGGCTGCCCCGCTGCGGACGTCGGCCACGCCGCCCGGTACGGCGCTGTCGGCGGGGGGGGGCAGCATCTGCCAGCTGTGGCGCGAGCCGGTCAGCGGGTCTTCGGGCACCTGGCGCAGATAGCCTCGCTGAACCAGCTCATCCAGCGACTCGGGGTACTGCCCCCGGTCTGCCGTGTACTTGTCGATCGCATCACGCATCACGTTCAGCGATGTCCTCAGGCTCACTTCGCGAGCCTGATCGACCGACCGCGTGTAGCGGGGCGCCGCGATGCTGGCCAGCAGGGCGATGATGGCGAAGACCACGATGAGCTCGATCATCGTTAAGCCGATCTGGGCGGCACGGCGGGGCAGACGGGGTGCGAGGCGCATGATCAAGCGCTCACCACGTCCGGTAAGCCGTGCCGTCCAGGCCCAGGCCGGGCGTGCGGACGTAGACATCGAACACGTCGCTCCCGGCCGCCGGCGCGTCCGGAGGGCTGGCATAGCTGCGCAGCCCCCAGGTCTGCTCGGCCGGGATATCGGGGCTGGCCAGGGGGTCGCGGGGCAGGCGGCGGAGGAAGTAGATGCGGCCGCTGTTCGGCGTGCTGGCGTCGCGAACTCCGGAGACCAGCACGTCCAGGGACGGCGGGTAGCCGGTGTCCCCCGCACGTTTCTCGATCCGCCCCTCTTCCCAGGCCCGCTTGTAGGCGTCCAGCGCCGAGCGGATGGTGCGCAGGTTCTCGCGCAACTCCGCCTCCTGCATCCGCCGCTTGTGCAAGGCGGCCAGCGGCATGGCGGCACTGGCCAGGATGCCCACCATCATCAGGACCACGATCATCTCGATGAGCGTGAAACCCCGCAAGGCCGCCCGCGCGCGGTCAGCGTTCATGGTCGGCATCGGGCGGCTCGTCGGACATCGCTGGTGCAACCGGTGCGGCAGACGCAGGCTGGGCCCCCCGCACGCGCAGGCGAAGGGGCGCCCCCCCGGTGTCGAGTCCGATCTCCGTGTCTGCCTGCTTCACCTCGTCTCGCACCTTGAGCATCAGCGTGGTCTGCCCTTGTGGCGGGAGCGAGAACCCGAGGCCACCGGCTTTCGTGGCGCCCGTCGGCTCGAGGACGGACAGGTCCACCAGCAGGCTGCCGGCCATGGGCACCATGGTGTCGTTGCGCACCGACACCGCGAACGCGGCCCCTGGCATGACCTCTTCCGGGCCGGACAGCTGCAGCGGCTCCGGCGGTGCCATCCCGCGCCCGCTTCCCTCATCAGAGCGCGCTGGCATGCTGCGGCCAGCCCCTGGCGATGGGGTGCTGCGCACGCCACCTTCACGCAGCATCAAGGCCACGGCCCCCGGCTGTGCCTCGGTGCCCGACGGCATCAGGGCACTGGCAGCCGGCGGCTGCACGACATTGCGGATCACGCGCGGCGTGACCAACAGCACCACCTCGGTCTTGTCGCGGGTGTTCGTGATGGTGCCGAAGAGGTGGCGCAGCAGTGGCACATCGACCAGGCCCGGGATGCCGGCCGCACTGCGGCTTTCGGAATCGTTGAGCAGCCCGGCCAGCACCTGGGTCTCGCCATCCCGCAGCCGAAGGGTCGTGGAGGCCTGCCGCGTGCCCACCTGGTAAGCCAGCGAGCCATCGTTGCGCTGCGTCCTGTCGGTCACGCTGCTGACCTCCAGGGCCACTTTCATCGTCACATCGCCGTCCAGCTGAACCTGGGGCTCGATGTCGAGCTTCAGGCCCACATCGATGTAGCTGACCGACGAGGTCACGCCCACGTTGGCCGTGCTGGTGGTGGTGAACACAGGCAGCTTCTCGCCCAGCAAGACCTTGGCCTTCTCCCGGTTCCGCGCCCGGATCTTCGGGTTGGCCAGCAGGTTGGTCGCACCGCGCGTGGCCTTCAGAGTGGCCAGTGCCAGCGGATTGGCCGCGCTCCACCTCAGTCCGCTGAGCGACGAGATCGAACCGGTCGCATCCGGTATGCCGTACGAGGCCGTGCCCGGCCAGCTGAGCCCGATCTGGTCGACGTCCTTGGCCGCCACCTCGAGCACCTCGAGCTCGAGCATGACTTCCGGGTCGGGAAGGTCGATGTTCTCGACCAGCCGCTCCACCAGCCGCATCACCTCAGGCGTGTCGCGCACCACCAGCAGGTTCAGCCGCTCATCCACGAACACGTCGCGCGACTTGGCGATGGTGCGCACCAGCGTCTGCGCCTGCTTCGGGTCGGCATTCACCAGGTAGAACGAGCGGGTGACCGTGTCGAGCACATCGCGCTGCTTCTGCTGCGTCGCGGGAAAGACCAGCACGGTGTTGTCGTTGAGCAGCTTGGCGCCCAGTTGCTGGGTGCTCAGGATCACCCGCAGCGCTTCGTCCACCAGCGTCTGGCGCAGGAAGAGCGTGACCTTCGCCTCGCTGCGCACATCCTTGTCGAAGACGAAATTGATGCCCGCCGCACGGGCCAGAGCTTCGAGCACGTTCTTCAGCGGCGCCTCGCGGAACTCCAACGTGATGGGCTGGGCCGCCGATGCGAGGGCGCGGGTGGACTGCACGCGGGTCTGGCTCTCGCGTTGGGCCTGGATGCGGGCCAGCAGCGCCCGGGCCTCGGAGCGGCCGGGATCCTCCGCCAGCAGGGTGCGCAGGGCGGCCTCGGCCCGCTCTGGCGCCTGGGCATCGAAGGCAGAGCGGGCTTCGGTCATCAGACGCTGCTGCCGCTCCCTTCTGCCGACCTCGTCGCGCAGCGCCGCCGTGCGAGGGTGGTCCGGGGCCGCAGCCTGCATGCGACGCAGGATGTCGGCGACCTCGTCGTGGCGGCCGGCCTGGCGGGCGCGTTCGGCCTGGACCGCCAGCTGGGACACGGCCATCTCGCGCTGCTGGAACCACGCCTGGCGGACGCTGTTGTCCGCAGGGGTGGCAACCGCGGCCGCGTGCAGCAGTGTGGCGGCGGCCTCGTGTTGCCCTTGGCGTGCCAGATCCTGAGCCTGCCGCACGACCGGGGTCGTGCAACCGCTCGCCAGAAGGGCACACGCAAGGGCGAGAGAGATCACGGACAGCTTCATCTTCATCTCATCGTGAGCGTCTGCTGCTGCATCAGCGGCAGGTAGGTCAGACGCAGGGATCGTTCATCGATGCGGTCCACCCGCCACTGACCTTCGATCAGTTCGCCTTCGGCCACCACCCAGGTGGACACGGGGCCGGCGATGATGGCGCGCTGTCGCATGCGGGCAGGCAGGGGCGAGGAGGCCGGTGCCTCGGGCTGCGGACCTGCCTGGGCGTCCTGATAGCGGCCGAGCCAGCGGTGGGGAAAGGGCGGCGCCTGGGGCGGTGGGGGCGCCTCGGACACCGGGGGCGGCGGGGGTGGGGCCACGCCGCGCCACGCCGATCCGGGAAGACGCTCCGGCCCGGACGGCGTGCCCGCATGGCGTTGCTGCCAGCGGGCCACCGCCTGCAGCAGGCGGACGTCATCACCGTGCCCGGCACCGACACGGGCGCCCGCACCGGCTGCCGATCTGGCGGACCGGGGCTGTGCCGACGAGGCCCGTTCATCCTCCGGTCGGCGCTCTGCCGGGCCCGCGGGGGCACGCGACTCACGGCGCACCGGCTCCACCGCCCGGTCATCGTCAGACTGGTTCGCCAGCCACAGCGTGACCCCGAGCACGGCCGCCAGCGCCCACATCAGAGGCTGCCGCATCATGGCTGTCGCCCCTGTCGCCACCAGAGCGAGACGCTCACCTGCGCCTGCACCTCGTCGGTCCCCGGGTCCTTGCGCTCCAGGCTGAGCGCGTCCACGCCGGCGGAAGGCAGGCGCTCGATCTCGGTGAGCCAGCGGCGCACAGCGGGATAGGGACCCTGCACCGGCATGACCATGCGCTGACGCCACAGCCCGTCACCGTCACTGGACAGGGGCACGCGCTCACCCCGGTACTGCACCGCGTCGATCTCCAGCCCTTGCCGGGTCGCCGCCTGCAGCACCTGGTTCTGGAGCGCGGCACGCTGGGCCTCGGTGGGCAGCGCCTGCCACAGCAGCGACCACGCGGCCTCGGGCTCGGACGGCGGGGCCACACCCGAGGCGGCGGAGGCCGATGCAGCGGCGACGGTGGGCTCGGTCAGGACGTGCAACTTGCGACGCAGCGCCACCGTCTGCTCTGCTGCTTGTTCCGCTTCACCATGCCACGCGGGCAGCAGGTGCCACTCGGCCCATGCCACCCCCCCCAGCAACAGCAGGCCCAGGCAGCCCGGCAGGCCCAGCCACGCCACCCCATCCAGAACCTTGCTCATGGCTGCGCCTCCGCCCAGCTCACATCGACGCGCCACCGGTGCTCGCGCACGCCGTCGCTCAAGGGCGCGCTCAAACGCTGCCGGCTGTGCAGTCGGGCCTGTGGGCCGAGACTGTCCACCCAGGCCAGTGCCGTGCGGTCATCGGGCACAGCAGCCTGCAGCATCACGCCGGCGCGTTCCCCCCCGGCCGCCTGCCGCTCCAGCGTGAAGCGCAGGCCGGTGAGCACCACATGCATGGCACTGGCCTGCCTGTCGACCCGGTCCAGCAATCCGACGCTGTCGTGGCCCAGCACCTCGGCCATCTCGGCTGCGTGCCGCCAGTCGGCCTTCTGCAGGACCGGGATCGCGGGCGCCTGGGCCTGCTTGGCCTGCGACAGGGACAGCGGCCCGGACGTCGACTGGCCCGGCGTCCTCGTGGCCTGACGCACGGCACGCTCCAATCGCTGCACTTCATCAGCGCCATCGCGACGGGCCTGATCGACGCGGGCCGCATCCTCGCTGACCATGGCCACCATCAACCAGGTCATTGACCAGGACACCGCGGTGCTGGT
>JAJUHM010000174.1 GCA_029279925.1 Aquabacterium olei | reverse complement strand
GATGTAAGCCACGCCGTCGTGAACCAGCGCCTGCCCTTCCTGGCCGCGCTGCTTCTCTCCACCGAACGAGAAGCTCCATGCAGGAACGATGCTGGCGACGTTGTCCTTGTTGATCTTCTTCAGCGGGCTGTGACGCTGCGCCTTCATGCCCATGCCGTACGTCAGCACGTCACCGGTGGTCTTGTCGTCATTGACGATGTCCTCCCACGTCACCTTCTTCGCATGGGTGGCCGCGCTCGCACAAAGACAGGCAACAGCGATCAGGGAAGCAACGGGGCCCGGCTTGCGACGGCGGGGGACAGGTTTCAGGGACATCATGGTCGGTCTCCAGTGTGTTTGTGACGGTGAACTTCCGTGCGGGTTTGCACAGCACCTTCAAACGCACCTCTCATGCCCGTCATGACCGAATTCTGGGAATTCTTCCCTTGATAAATGGGAAGCCTTCCTGAAATGATGCGGCGCCACGAACCGACAAGTGGACTTCCATCAAAGTCACCGGACAAGCCCTCCGCGGAACGCCATGCAAATGGCTTCGCGTGGCAGGCTCACTGACTGAGCCTAGGTGGTAACCCTTCACTCCGGCCGATCGCTCGACGGCCCACTGTGGCGGGCAGGTCGATCCTGGGACAGGCTTTGCTTCAAACTGACACGCCGCGTGTACCGGATCGGCCAATGAGACACCGAGAGAAAGAACAGAGAAGATGACGATCAACGTGTTGCTGGTCGATGATCACGCGGTCGTGCGCGCGGGATACAAGCGACTGATCGACAATGAGCCGGGACTTCGCGTCATCGCGGAAGCGGAGTGCATTGCCGAGGCACAGGACGCCATGCGCGCCCACGAGGTGAACGTGGTGGTGATGGATCTGGCGCTTCGAGGAGAAAGCGGCATCGAGGGCATCCGGCGGCTCGGGGGGCGCTATCCGCACCTCCGCATCATGGTCTTCAGCATGTATGACCACTGCGTGTACGTGACCCAGGCACTCAGGTACGGTGCGCTCGGGTACGTGACGAAGTACGCACGCCCCATGGAGATGTTGTCCGCACTCCGCAAGGTGGCTGCGGGGCAACGCGCGTTGTCCTCCGACATCATCGACCGACTGGCGCAGCATGCCGCGGGCTCTGGCTCCCCCTTGCACGATCTCACCCCCCGCGAGTTCGAGATCCTGCGCCTCACCGCCAACGGACTGACGCCCAACGACATCGCAGCCCACATCAAGCTCAGTCCCAAGACGGTCTTCAACCAGCTTTCCGTGATCCGATCCAAGCTGAACGTCAAGTCCGACATCCAGCTGTACCGCCTGGCCCTGGACGAAGGGCTGGTTGACTGACGCCGCACAGGATCAGATCTGACGGAGACCCGGTGTGATGCCCCGGTTGCCCTGCTTGTCGACCCACATCACATCCACATTCCACTGCCGTGCGAGGTGATCGACCTGATCGGGCCCAGCCACGAAGAAAACCTTGGTCAGGGCATCGGCCAGGGCCCCGCTGGGCGCTGCCACCGTCACGCCCGAAAGCGCCAGCGGCGAGCGGCCGGTACGGGGATCGAAGATGTGGTGATGCCGGTAGTCGGGCGTGAACGTGGTGAGGCTGTCGGACGAAGTGGCCAAGGCGCGTCCGTCCGCCACCAGCCTCGTGAGGAAGCGTGACTCATCCCGCGGGTCCGCCACCCCGAGTACCCACGGCGCCTGGCGCACACTGCGGCCTACCGGCAGCCATTCCCCGGTGTCGATCAAGGCGTGCGCCACACCATAAGATTGCAGCAAGGCCTTGACGCGATCTGCCGCATGGCCCTGTGCGATCCCGTTGAGCGTGACGCCCATGCCCTTCTGAGCCAGACGGATGCGATCCGGCTCCACCTGCATCTTGCGCCATCCCACCAGCGCCCGCGCCGCAGCCAGGCGCCGCTCATCGGGCACGCCACCCTGCCCCCGGGCACCATCAAAAGCTTCCCACAGGGGCTGGACGGTGACATCGAACTTGCCGTCGCAACGGGCCGAGATCGACTGCGCGACTTCCAGAACCTTGACGAGCTCGGCCGGCGGCTTGCGCAGTTCGCCCTTTGCATTGAGCTGTCGCACTGCACTGTCTTCGCGGAACAGGCTCAGGATCTGGTCCAGGTGCTGGAGCAGGGACACCGACTCATCCAGCGCATCAGCCAGGGCGCCGATGTCGGTGTGAGCAGCCTTGATGGTCAACGTGGTCCCGAAGCCCTGGAGGCGGCGCTCTCTCCAGACCAGTTCGGTGGTGGCGGGGGCGGTGTGGCCGGTGCCCAGCGCCCAGAGGGTTCCCAGGCCCATGGCCTGACAGAGGCGACGGCGGGTCGTGTTCATGCCACCTGCTCCTTGATCGTTCTGATCGGTATGGTCTGCCCCTTGCGCGCACTGATCAATGGGGCACAACGCGTATCGCTGTCGTGAATCGCCACGCAATCCATGCACTGGAAGCACTCGTTGTAGTCAATCTGGCCCTGCGGCTCGATGGCCTGATAGGCGCAACGGTGGCGGCAGGTCTGGCAAGGCTGCCCGCACTCGGCACGGCGGGGAATCCAGCGCAGCAAGCGCGCCCGCCCGAAGATCGCCATCGTGGCACCCAGCGGGCACAGGTAGCGGCAGTAGCCCTTGTAGACAAAGACGCTGAGCAGCACCATGGCCACGGCCCACACCACAAAGGGCCAGCTGCGCACGAAGGCCAGCGTGATGGCCGTCTTGAACGGCTCGACCTCCACCGCCGAATCCACCAGGTTCGACCCGGGGATGAGCGCCAGGGCCACGATGGCGGCCAGCACGACGTACTTCACGCCCTTCAGGCGGCGGTCCCACACGCGTGGCACAGCGCGGCGCTTCCACTTCTTGTACACCCCCAGGAACCCGGCCAGCTGACTGATCAGGTCCTGCAGGGCGCCAAAGGGGCACAGCCAGCCGCAGAACGTTCCGCGTCCCCAGACAAAGAAGGTCACGGCCGCATACGCCCACAGCAGCACGGTCATGGGGTCGTACAACAGGAAGCCCAGGCTGCGGCCGTTGACGATGGCCTGGATCACGCCGGTCAGGTTGACAATCGACAGCTGCCCCTGTGCAAACCACCCGATGAAACCCAACGTATAGAGCAGGTAAGCGTTGCGGACCCAGCGCATGCGGCGTTCGTCGCGAACCAGCCAGGCAGGCCGCGCCAGCATCACCGTGAGCAGCGTCAGCCCGAGGGCCAGCACGCCGAGCTCCGTCTTGCGGCTCGTCCAGCTGGTCTTCCAGCCTTGCTGCTCGTTGCCCGAAGGAATGGCGTAGTCCTCCGGCAAGTGAACTTCCAGCTGAAACTCCTTGCGCACCTTCTCAGGAAGGATCAAGCCCTTTTCCCGCGTCACACTCAGCGCAAACTTCATGGGCTGCGTCGGATCGAGGCTCGCCTGACTGATGACCTTGAAGACCTTCCAGTGCACATCCTGCCCTTGCCAGGACGCCGGGAGGCGGATCTTGTCGTCCAGGTCGAGGTCACGCAGCTCGATGGGCAACCCGCCCTGGCTGAGGGTCAGGCGGCTGGGGACGGCCCCCCCCTGATAGTCCTCGCCCACGAAGCTGTAGCGTCCGCGGGTTGCCACCAGGAAGGCATGGTCTCCCGGCTCGATCCAGGTCTGCAGATAGCGCCACCCCTTCTCGGTGAGCAGATTGCGCCCGACAGCCGGCACGTTGAGGTGCAGCACCATCCACTCCGTGAAGCGGCCATTCGGGTCGCGCCTGGCTTCTTCATCCTGCCCCTCGCCGGCCGTCCCGGCGAAGGCGGCCTCGACATCCCGGTTGCGCAAGGACTGGCGTGTGACCAGCCCAGCGCGCTGCAAGCCCTCGAAATCCATTGGTTCGAAGACGTCTTCGCGAATGCGTCCGATCAGCGACGGGTCTCGCCCCTCCGAAAAGCCCATCTTCGCGCGCGCGACCGCCAGCGCGGACGACATCAGGCTCTGGTTGACGATGCGAACCGAGGCGGTGGCCTTGGCCACCCCATCGATGACGACGTTCGCACTGCCCTCCTGGCCATCGCGCTTGGCACGGCTGTCGATCTTCACGTGCTGCTTGAGGTTCAGCCCCTTGTACTGCGCCACAAACTTGTCGAGCGGCTCGGGCCCGAGGCCGTCGAGGAACACTGGCTCATGCTGGGACAACACGCGCACATCGCGAAATCCACCTTGGGCATCCAGCAACACCAGCAGGTTCACAGGAGTACCGGAGAACCCCGGCAGCGGCGCAAGATCGATCGACTCGAACGCATAGCCAACCAGCACCGTCTCGGTCGCTTCCTGCTTGTAGATGGGCCACACCGGCAGGGTGCCGTCCTTCTCACCCACGATCAGAGGCAAGGGGAAGGCGCGCTTCATCGCTGCGGCATCCATCACGCCAGCGCCGGCTTTGTGCGGCGTCAGGCACATCGACAGCACGAACAGCCATGCCGCCGCCAGCCGCCAGAACGGGGTTCCCATCGTTTGTCGCCTCATTGTGTTTGTTGTGGGGAGCGGGCTTTTGAGCAAGCCATGTGCCGTCGCAAATTGACCGATTTCATGGCCGTTTCGGCGGTTTTCCCGAGGTGTCACATGCTCCACGCTGGAGCACACTCGGGGAGCCCCTTGGGTGCAAACCCGCGGTACGTTGTCCCATGTGTCCTGTGACACCACCGCGAACAAAGTCCGGTCAACGGCGCCGATCCACACCGCGTATCAGGGTTAGCCCTCGGCTTTGAGGCCGGATCGCCCGGTGGCATGGCCTTTGCGAAAACAGCCTCCATCGTTAGACCCCCCGGACCCTGGAGACAAGACCATGACCGACCACACCGCCCGCTGGCTTCGCCGTTCCGCCCTCGCCGTTTTCCTCGCCAGCAGCAGCCTTGCCGCCATGGCCCATGGCGATGTGGTGCCCCAAGCCGTCGACACGACCGGCCTGCCCGAACTGGGCAAGGAATGGCTGGCCACCAACCCCTACGTCGGCAACAAGAAGGCCATCGAGATCGGCTCGTCGGCTTTCGGCCAGAACTGCGCACGCTGCCATGGCATCGACGCGATCTCGGGCGGCATCGCCCCTGACCTGCGCATGCTGGACAACGAGTGCGCCTCGCAGTCGAACCCGCGCAAGCGCGAAGCCTGTGTGGCCGACGTCGACAATTACTACCTCACCACCGTGCGCAATGGCCGGACCCGCAACGGCGCCGTCTACATGCCCCCGTTCGAAGGCATCCTCAACCAGGAAGCCATCTGGGCGATCAAGAGCTACCTGGTGTCGCGCCGCGAGAAGCCGTTCTGATCGGCTGCTGAGCGCACCGCCCGACCGCTGGCTCACCGACTGAGGCAGCCTGGGCAGACTTCACGACCCCGCCTCGATGCGAGGGTTGTCCCTCACGGGCCTGGCCTCTCTCTGCCAGGCCCATCGTGTTTTCAGTGCCTGAAAGACAGCAAGAAGGAGACAGTCATGCATGCAACCGATCGACGCGCCACCCTCCGCAAGTTGGCCCTGGCGGGACTGGCTGGCACCGGGGCTCTGGGCCTGCCCGGCCTGGCCCGTGCCGAAACCGGCAATCTCGACAAGATCAAGGAACGCGGCGTGCTGACCGTCGCGGTGTACGACGACCTGCCTCCCTTCAGCACCGACAAGGGCCTGGGCGGCATCGACGCCCTGATCGCGCACGCCATTGCCGCCCAACTGGGCGTCAAGGCCAAGCTGCTGCCTTTTCCTGGCGGTGAAGACATGGAAGACGACCTGCGCTTCATGGTGTGGAAAGGGCACTACCTGGGCTATGGCCCGGCCGACCTGATGTTGCACGTCCCGGTGGAGCGCCCCCTGATGAACGCCAATCCACAGGTGACGATCTTCGCGCCCTACTGGCGCGAGCGGGTGATGGTGGCCCGCAACCGTGAGCAGGTTCCGGCTGTGGAGAGCCTGGATGCGCTCAAGCCTTACGACATCGGTGTGTCGGGGCAGACGCTTGCCGGCTGGCTGCTGGCCAATGCCGACGGCGGCGCGCTCCAGCCCCGTCTGCGCACCACCTACAAAGACGGCGTGGCCGCAGCACAGGCCCTGCTCAAGGGCGATGTGCAGGTCGTCGGCGGCCTGAACTCGGAGCTGCTTCACGTGCTGGGACAGGACAAGCGCTTTGCCGTCGAGCCCCTGCCCTCGCCGCGCGTGTCCCGCGACGGCTGGACCATCGGCTGCGCGGTCAAACGCGAGGCCGAGCCGCTGGCCCAGGCCGTGGCTGCCGCGATGAGCACGCTGTCCGACTCGGGTGAACTGCGCAAGATCTTCCAGACCGCGCAGCTGGAGTGGCGCCGGCCCTGAAGCCGCTCAGGCCCCTCAGGCGCGCCCGGCCAGGCCGAGCCGCCACAGCGACGTCACCTCGCGTGCGCGGGCCTGGTGAAGCGGGTCGGCGGCGTCACGCGCTTTGGGGTGAACGGGGCGGGCATCGAGCCGGCCCTTGACCACCAGCCCCCCCTCTTCGATCCAGCGCAGCAGCTCCTCGCGGCTGCGCAGCCCGAGGTGCTCCGCCAGATCGGACAGGATCAACCAGCCCTCGCCGTGCGGGAGCAGGTGCGCGCGCAGGCCTTGCAGGAAGCCGCGCAGCATGCGGCTGTCCGGGTCGTACACCGCCTGCTCGACCACCGAGGTCGGGCGTGCGGGCAACCACGGCGGATTGCACACCACGAGCGAGGCCTGTCCTGCAGGAAACAGGTCGGTCTGCATCAGGGTGACCGCGTCGAGCAACCCCAGGCTGCGCAGGTTGTCGCGGGCGCAGTCCAGCGCCTGAGGCGACAGGTCCGTTGCCACGATGGGCTGCACGCCGCGGCGCGCCAGCACCGCCGCCAGCACGCCGGTGCCGGTCCCGATGTCGAAGGCCGGGCCTGCCGGCGGCAGCGGCGCCTGGGCCACCAGGGCCACGTACTCTCCGCGGACTGGCGAGAACACGCCATGGTGCGGGTGGATCCGGCCCAGCACGGCATCCACCGGCACGCCCTTCTTGCGCCACTCATGGGCGCTGATCAGGCCCAGCAGGTCTCGCAGCGGCAGCACATAGGGCTGCACCGCCTGTCCGAACACGGCTTCGCAAG
>JAJUHM010000173.1 GCA_029279925.1 Aquabacterium olei | reverse complement strand
GGTAATACGGAAGCATCTTCCAAGGGTAGGGAGCATTGTAAATACTCCCGATGGCCGGGGAGAGGTTGTTGAAAACAGTGTAGTCAAAGAATCTGTCAAAGTTAAGATAGTACCGCTACTGGCGAGGCGAACGCTATCGCCACAAGAAGATCCGCATCGCCTACGTGTCGCCAGACCTCCGCGAACACCCGGTCGGACACCTGATGGCCGGCATCTTCGAGCGCCATGATCACAGCCGGTTCGAGACCATCGCCATCTCCATCGGTGTGGACGACAACAGCCGTCTCCGCGCCCGCATGCTGAAGGCGTTCGACCACTTCATCGACGCCAGAGGGATGAGTGCCCGCGAGGTGGCTCAAAGGATGCGCGAGATGGAGGTGGACATCGCCATCGACCTGGCCGGCTACACCTCCGATGCGCGCACCGACATCTTCTGCCACCGCCCTGCCCCGGTTCACATCAACTATCTGGGTTACCCCGGCACGCTGGGCATGTCCGACATGGACTACATCATTGCCGACCGGCATGTGATCCCGCCAGAGCACCAGCGCTTCTACGACGAGAAGGTGCTGTACCTGCCCGACACCTATCTGCCGACCGACAACAGCGTCGAGATCGCGGCGCAAACCCCGACCCGCGCCGAGTGCGGCCTGCCCGAGGACGCCTTTGTCTTCTGCTCGTTCAACCACGACTACAAGATCTCGCCGGAGGTCTTCGACAGCTGGATGCGCGTGCTGGCACAGGTGCCCAACAGCGTGCTGTGGCTCATGTCTCGCAACGAGATCGCGCAAGGCAATCTGCGCAAGGAAGCGCAGGCCCGCGGCATCGATGCGTCACGGCTCGTCTTCGCCAAGCGCGTTCCCCGGGTCGAGGATCACCTGGCGCGCTACCGCCAGGCGGATCTGTTCCTGGACACCCACCCCTACAACGCGCACACCACCTGTGCGGACGCGCTGATGGCCGGCTTGCCCGTGCTCACGCGCATGGGCCACTCCTTCCCCTCTCGCGTGGCCGGCAGCGTCCTGCATGCCGTCGGCATGCAGGAGCTGGTCACGCACGATGTAGCAGGCTACGAGGCGCTGGCCGTGGCGCTGGCCACGGACCGCCCGCGCCTGCAGCGCCTGCGGGAGCAACTCGCGCGCAACAAGGCCACCCACGCGCTGTTCGACACCGAGCAGTTCTGCCGGAACCTCGAGGCCATCTACATCGCCGTGTGGCGCCAGCAGCAACTCGGTGACGCACGCGATGCGCTGAGCGCCGCGGCCTGACTTGACGAGCGTCGCCTCCACATCCCACCGTACAGCTCGCGCCACCATGACCCAGCACACGCTCGTCCTCATCCCCATCTACAGGCCCGTGCTGGACACGCTGGAAACGGCCTCGGTCGACCAGTCGATGGCCGTGCTCCGCAGCACCGGTCGCCCCTGCGTCTTCATCGGCCCCGAGGGCATGGACACCGGCTGGTATGCCGAGCGCTACCCTGACGTGCCCGTGATGCGCTTTCCTGCTCGCTTCTTCAGCTCCATCAAAGGCTACAACCTCTTGATGCTGGACCCGGACTTCTACCGGGGATTCGCCGGCCATGACTTCGTCCTGATTCTGCAGACGGACGCCTTCCTGCTTCACGATGCGCTGGACCACTGGGCGGCCCGTCCCTACGACTACATCGGTGCGCCCTGGCCTGAAGGGATGGAGGTCCTCGTCAGCACCGACCGGTTTGCCGGGCCGCACGCGCGCAAGGTTCGTGCTCGGGTCGGCAATGGCGGACTGAGCCTGAGGCGCATCGACAAGTGCGTGGCGCTGCTTCAGGAGTTTCCACAGAGCCTGGAGGTCTTCCGCCACACCGGTTCCAGCGAGGACCTGTTCTTCGGCTTGCTGGGGCCTCTGTCGCTCGACTTCGTGATGCCAGGCGAAGTCGAAGCCTCCTGTTTCGCCATGGAGTTGCAGCCCGCACACTACTTCCACGTCAACGGGCAGCGGGAGCCCATGGGCGCTCACGCCTGGTGGAAGTACGACCCGGCCTTCTGGGTCAGCCGGGTACCCAGCCTGGCTCATGCACTGAACGAAGCCACCGCGGCAGCCGTGTAAGGCGCCATTGCGCGGAATACCCGTGCAAGGCACGCAGTTTTTTCACTTCCACCCGTTTGTGGAAGTTCAACAATCGGCATTCCCACAACCTTTCGACGACGGAGCGAACATGGCGTCCAGATCAATTGATGCGCTGCATCGGAGCAAGACCGGGAAAATCAGCGACAAGTGGGCCTCCTACCTGACGTACTACGACGCCCTGTTTGCCCCTCTGCGCGAGGCGCCCATCTCGATGCTGGAGATCGGCATTCAGAACGGAGGTTCGCTGGAGACCTGGGCGAGCTACTTCACGCAAGCCCGTCAGTTCATCGGCTGCGACATCGACCCCCGCTGCGAAGCCCTGCGCTACGAAGACCCACGCGTCAGCGTCGTGGTCGGTGATGCCAACAGCGCCCCGGCCTACCAGAAGATCCTGGGTCTGTGCCCTCAGTTCGACCTCGTCATCGACGACGGCTCGCACGTGTCCACCGACATCATCAATTCGTTCATCAACTACTTCCCGCACGTCAAGCCTGGCGGCCTGTACGTGGTGGAAGACGCGCACTGTCTGTACATGAACGCCTACGGCGGCGGCATCCTGAACGACTACAGCGGATACGCCTTCTTCAAGAAGCTGGTCGATGTCGTCAGCTTCGAGTTCTGGAAGGACACCCTGAGCGTCCAGAACTACCTGCGCACCTTCTTCGACGTCAACCAGACGCCGGCCTTCATCCTGGATGGCTGGATCGAGTCGATCGAGTTCCGAAACTCCATCATCACCATCCGCAAGGCCGAGCGCCCCGGCCACGACAAGCTCGGCGAACGCCTGACCGTCGGTTCGGTGGCGCAGGTTCAGGACTGGGGCGGCAAGAAGCCATCGGCCTGACACCGCTGCTGTCTTCCCCGGCGCCGGATACGAGCCCGCCTGAGAATACCCCGCCGAGCCCTCATCAACAGGATCCATCGCGCCCATGTCCCGAGCCGCTCGCACGGTCTTCATCGAAGAGTCCCGCACCCCGATCTACCGGAGAATCGCTCACGCCATCGGGGCAGAGCTGCTCCAGCGGGGGATGCAGGTCTTTGCGGTCAACCCCCATGCGATGGACAGCGCGACCTTCCTGGCCTTCCTGAGCCAGCAGAATGCAGACGCGATCTTCGTGTCCAACGCATCCAGCCATCTCATTCAAAGCAGGGCTGCGGGCAGCGCGGAGTACGCCTTCGAGAAGTTCGCGGGCAGGCTCATCTTCGTTCACCAGGACGCGATACTGGGAGGCTTGAAGGTCCTGGATGGGCTCAACAAGCTGCAGGCCTGGCAGCGGGTGAATCAGCGCGCGGTTCACCTGTGCATCGAGGCCGACAACATCGCAGATCTGGCCACGGCCGGCATCAGGGGCGCGCTCGTCCCGCATGCGAGTGAGATCCAGGCGGCAGAGCCTTGTGTCGAGCAGTTCGAATACGACGCCAGCTTCGTCGGGCATGTCGTGCCCAGCAGCTACGCCCCTCCGCTGTCGGACGTCCCCCGCTATCAGAGCGCCATTGAGCACATGCTCGCGGCAAGACGGGCCAACTTTGCCATGCCGCTTGAACCCAGTGTCAAGGCGTGTGTCGATCAGGCCTTGAGCGGACTCGGACACGAGAGCGACAGGCCGCTCCTCAGACTGGCCATGGCCCAGTGGCTGCGCAACGAAGTGACGAAGCAGACCATGCCATTGCGTGGCTGGGTCTTCGAGGCGTGCGGTCTGGACCGCATCGACATCTTCGGGGGAGATCCCGCCTACCTGCACAACGTTGCTCGCAGCCTGCAGATCGAACGCGACGGCGTCCATCACCATCCGGCTGTATACGAACAGGAAGCCGTGCAGCAGATATTCAACCGCAGCCGGGTGAGCATCAACATCTCATCCCTGCAGTTCGATCACGCGGTGGTCAACCGGTTTCACGACGTCATCATGTCCGGAGGACTCTGCCTGACCGATGCCCGCGACGGCCTTTCGCAGCTGACGCCTCTGCACGCCGAGGTGTCCTACCGGACGCTGGCCGAGCTGAAGGAGAAGGCCGATTACTTCGCTCGCCCCGAGAAGGCGAGAGAGCGGGCCTTGCTGATCCAGGCTCTGCAACGTGACGTTGCTCGGAACTCCGGATACGGCTTGCTCGCTGACGCCATCGTGCAAGCGATCGACACGCTCTCATGAGCGGCGCGCCCTGAACACCTCACGCTTCCCGCGCTGAACCGCCGGGTGCCAGCATGCGCACCTCGGTGACAGGTGAGACCCCACGCCAATGCGCGACGTGCGGTCCCGCGCTGGCGTCAGTTCGCCTGCACCGCTCCGACACCCAACCACGCCGTCAGCCCGCCCGCCAGCGAGCGCAGCTGGGCATTCGCCTGGTAGCCATCGAACAAGGCGTTGACGTAGGCCACGCGCAATCCGAAGTGATCGCTTTCTGACGACATCACATCGAACAGCGAGCGCTTGCCCAGCTGGGACCATTGCTGGAATGTCGCCGTGCGCACCCGCTCACTGTCCTTGAGCACTTCGACATAGCGACGGGCACGGTCCATCGAGGTCTCGGCCACGTCATGGATCTCCGTGATGCGTGCCTGCCGCAGCTTGATCGTCTCTTCGTACTGCTGCCGCGTTGCCATGGCGCGCTTGGCCGCCGCCGCTGCCGCCGACTCCGCGGCACGCCCATCGAACAGCGTGTGGCTGATCGAAACCCCGGCGGTCACCGAGACCGCCTTGACGTCGCCGACCTTGCTCAAGCTGCTGTTGGCCACCCAACTGAGTTGGGGTCGCGTGGCCGCCTCGGCAGCCTTGGCAAAGCGCTCACCGGCATCGGCCTGCGCCTGAATCTGCATGACGTCGCCTGCGCGCCGCATCAGCAGCCGAACCTCGTCCGGATTCGGCGTCTGCACCAGCGAAACCGGATAACCCTCTCCCAAGGCAACCTGGTCACCGACCAGCTTGCGCAAGCGGATCTCGGCTTGCCGGCCCTGCGCCATCGCGGCATCGCGCGACAGCTCTGCCTGCAGCTGGCTCTTGCGGGCCTGCACCAGCTCACTGGCGCGTCCGCGGTCCTCTGCGACGATCTGGGTCAGGGCGTCGACCAGGCAGGCCATCTTGCGGGAGAACTGCTGGTACACCTGTGCCTGCTGGCGATAGCGCGCGCGCTCCAGCGCGGCAGAGATCGTTTCCAGCGCCACCTGCTCCTGCGCCGCCTGCAGGCTGAACCGAGCGGCATTCGACAGTTCCTTGCGGTACGCCGTCAGCGCCGCGGTGCGTCCCGCATCCCACAGGACGCCCCCCAACGAGAAGCCGCCGCTGGCATTGAGGGTCGCGTCACGGTTGCCGCCATTGATGGCCTGCATCTGCTGCCCGACCGTGCCTCCGACCGTCAGCCTGGGCAACTCCGCGCCGCGCGCCTCCACCACGTCGTCGAGCGATGCGTCGGCAATCAGGCGTGCGGCGCCGATCTGGTTGCTGCGCAGCACCGCCTCCTTGACCAGGCTCGCCAGCTGCTCGGTAGGAGACAGTTGCTGCACCGGGTCCGAAGCGGGCGCATCCAGCGTCACCGTGGGCCGCGCTGCAGGACGGGCCGAGCGGCCATTGGTCAGGCTGCCCAGGTCCTCACTGCACATGGACCATGCCGAGGCGTGAAGCCCCACCAGCATGCCGACCGCCACCCAGGTCGAAGATCGGGCCCAGCGCTGTCGTTTCATGTTCTCACCTCTCGCGGAAGGCTTCCTGCGATTTCAAGACGGGCTTGAGCAGGAAATCCAGCACCGACCGTTCGCCCGTCCGGATCTCGACGCCGGCGGTCATGCCGGGGATCACGGACAGGTCCTTGCCCTTGGCTTTCAAGGTGGACGAGTCGGTCCGGATCAACGCGCGGTAATAGCTGTTGTCCGCGGAAGCCGCAGCAGCGTCTTCCTTGAGCGCATCAGGACTGATGTACTCGACCGTCCCCTTCAGGCCGCCATAGGTGTAGTAGTCATAGGCCGAGAGCTTGATCTCTGCCGGCAGGCCGACCCGGATGAAACCGATGTCGGCCGGCTTGATCCGCGCCTCCACCAGCACCCGAGGACCGATCGGCACGATCTCCATGATGGTTGCTCCGCCTTGGACCACACCGCCCAATGTCCCGAGTTTGATGTTCTTCACCATGCCTCGAACAGGCGAATAAAGGGTCGTCCGCTGCAGTACATCGCGTTTGACCACCAGCTGCTCCTGCAACTGCGACATCTCGTTGGACACCCGCACCAACTCCGTTCGCGCCTCCTGTCGGAACCGGTTGATGCGTTCGGAGATCTGCAGGTCCATGTCATTGACCTGGCGACGCAGCCGCATGACCTCGACATCCGACATCAAACCGCGTGAGGCCATGAGATCGGCCATCGACAACTCGCGTCGGGCCAACTGAAGGTTGCGACGCGTGATGCCCACGGCCTCTTCCAATGCCTGCTTCCGGGCCTGGTAGGCCTCGGTCTCGGCCTCCCGCAGCAGGGTTTCGCCCTCGAGCTCCTTGGGATACACGAGCGGCTTGCCGCTGGCTTCGGCCTGCAGGCGAGCCAGCTGGGCGCGCAAGGCCTGGTACTTGGCCAGTCCCTCGTTCTGCTGCGCTTCGACCCGGGTCGGATCCAGCTGAAGCAGCTCCTGGCCCTTCTCGACCAGCATCCCTTCCCGGACGGCCATCGAGCGCAGGATGCCGCCCTCGAGACTGGCAATGATCTGCTCGCGCCCCTCCGGCACCACCCTGCCCTGGGCCTTCGTGACCTCGTCCACCCGCGCCACCATTGCCCAGGCCAACGCAGCCATCACGATCAGCGTCATCAGATACAACGCCCAGGCCGCGCGCGGCGTCCCCTCCGCCAGCTCGGCCTCCTTCAGGCCGGCCAGGAACTCGGCGTCACCCGGATAAAACCGACCATTCTGGGCAGAACGGCGCCGCAGCCCCCGCATCACGCCCCTCCCACTGCAACCATGGGCGGGCGCTCCTGTGGCGGGGGCGCAGCCGGAGCGGCCGGGCGCGCCGGCG
>JAJUHM010000172.1 GCA_029279925.1 Aquabacterium olei | reverse complement strand
GCCGGGCACGGGGAGTTCCCCCGGGCCATCTACGCCCCGGGCACCCCGCAGCAGTGCTTTCGCTTGGCCTACACGGCCGTGGACATGGCCGAGCGCTCCCAGGGGCCGGTGTTCGTGCTTCAGCGTCAGCGACGATCGGCAGGAAGTAGTCGATGAACTGCTCGTCGCCGGGGTTGATGCCACGCGACCACTGGATTTCGTCAGCACGCTTGAACGTGTTGTTGATGCGGCGAACCATGGTGGGCACCGAGTCGTACGCGTACAGCGACTGGTCGGGGTACATGGTTTCCGAGGTGTTGCCGTCGGCAGCAACTTGCCAGCCCGACAGGTACACGGCTTCCAGGCCAGCCTTGGCCTGTTGCATGGCTTGACCGGCGGTGATGGCGCCGAAAGCGTTCACGTAGCCCTTCTTGGCACCGCCGTTGACCTTTTCCCACAGCTTTTCAGCGCCGCGCTTGGCCAGGGTGTACTCGGGCTGCAGGCTGCCGCGCAGGCGAACCACGTCAGCAGCGGAATAGCCGCGCTTGACGAGCTTCCAACGGGGGTTTTCGGCCCAGTCCTTTTCCAGGGCAGCGATTTGCTGTTCACGGGTGAGTTGAGTCATGGAGATCTCCGGGTTTGGTGAGGAGTGCGAGAAGACAAACGAGAGTCTAGCGCGAATCCACCCCCGCAGTAAAGACTTATGTCTTATATAAGACAGCACTCTCGACGAGCCGAACCGGCGTGCCGGACGGGCGCGGGAGGGGTGACGTGAATTTACAACACGCCACACACTCATCCCGCGCGGGCGAGGACGGCGGTTACGGGATCGACGGCACGCCGACAGGCTGCCTCGTCCAGCCGGGTGAGGCCTCTCGCGCATCAAGCGAAAAAACGGCACGATGGAGCGCAGACGCCCTACAAGGCGACCCTGCCCTCCAGTTCAAAGGACACCGCGATGCCGATCGATCTCGACGCTTTCTGGATGCCGTTCACCGCCAACCGGGACTTCAAGAAGGCGCCCCGCCTGCTGTCGAAGGCCAAGGACATGCACTACTGGACCCCCGATGGCCGCGAGGTCCTGGACGCCACGGCGGGGTTGTGGTGCGTGAATGCCGGCCACAGCCGCCCCCGCATCGTGGAAGCCATCGCCCGGCAGGCGGCCGAGCTGGACTTCGCGCCTCCGTTCCAGATGGGACACCCCCTCGCCTTCGAGCTGGCGGACCGCCTCCAGCACCTCACCCCCCCGGGGCTGAACCGGTTCTTCTTCACCAACTCGGGATCCGAGTCGGTCGAAACGGCGATGAAGATCGCGCTGGCTTACCACCGCGTCCGGGGTGAGGCCCAGCGGACTCGGCTGATCGGCCGGGAGCGCGGCTACCACGGTGTCAACTTTGCCGGCACCGCACTGGGAGGCATGGGGCCGAACCGCAAGCTGTTCGGCAGCAGCGTGGCCGGGGTGGATCACCTTCGCCATACGCATGACCTGAGCCGCAACGCGTTCTCGCGCGGGCAGCCCTTGCACGGCGCGGAACTGGCAGACGATCTGGAGCGCCTGGTGACGCTGCACGATGCCTCGACCATTGCCGCGGTGATCGTCGAGCCGATGGCAGGCTCCACCGGGGTGCTGCTGCCGCCCCAAGGCTATCTGGAACGCTTGCGCGCCATCTGCGACAAGCACGGCATCCTGCTGGTGTTCGACGAGGTGATCACGGGCTTCGGCCGACTGGGGGCACCGTTCGCTGCCCAGAAGTACGGCGTGGTCCCGGACATGATCACCATGGCCAAGGGCATCACGAACGGGACGATCCCGATGGGCGCTGTTGCCGTGCGGCAAGACATCCACGACGCCTTCATGCAGGGCGGCCCTGGCATCGAACTGCCACACGGCTACACCTACTCGGGTCATCCGATGGCGTGCGCCGCCGCGCTGGCGACGCTGGACACGTATGCCGAAGAAGACCTGCTGACCCGCGGCAGTCGCCTGCATGGGGCGTTGGAAGAGGCCGTGCACAGCCTGAAGGGGCTGCCGCACGTCGTGGACATCCGCAACACGGGGCTGGTGGCGGCCATCGAGTTCGCCCCCCGCCCCGATGCGCCACCGGGACGCCGGGCGTTCGAGGTCTTTCTGGGCTGCTTCGAGGCCGGCGTGCTGGTGCGCGCAGCAGGCGAGAACATCGCGATTGCGCCGCCGCTGATCGTCAGCGAGGCGCAGATCGAGCAGACGGTGAGCACCCTGCGCCGGGTCATGACCTCGCTCGCGTGAGCGTGGTCGACAAAGGGAAAGGCCGCGCGGTTGCCCGACGCGGCCTTTTTTCCTCGGGACTCGGTCGCCGCCACGCCGCACTCGGCGGCAGGACGCGGCGACCGAAGGGGCTCAGTGCTGCTTCTTGAAGTTCTCGAGGCCGGTGGTGACCTCGGCCTTGGCGGCATCGATGCCGTCCCAGCCCACGACCTTGACCCACTTGCCGGGCTCGAGGTCCTTGTAGTGCTCGAAGAAGTGCTTGATCTGGCTGACCAGCAGTTCGGGCAGGTCTTCCAGCTTCTGGATGCCCTTGTACATGGCGCAGATCTTTTCGGTCGGCACGGCCACCAGCTTGGAGTCGCCACCGGCCTCGTCTTCCATCTTCAGGATGCCCAGCGGACGGCAGGGAATGACCACCCCCGGCTGCAGCGGGAACGGGGTCACGACCAGCACATCGACCGGGTCGCCGTCGGCGGCGATGGTCTGGGGCACGTAGCCGTAGTTGCAGGGGTAGTGCATGGCCGTACCCATGAAGCGGTCGACAAAGACGGCGCCCGTTTCGTGGTCGATCTCGTACTTGATCGGATCGGCGTTGGCCGGGATCTCGATGATGACGTTGAAGACATCGGGTGCCTTGGCACCGGCAGGGACATTCAGCAGGCTCATGATGGTCTGATCACAAGGTTGGACATTCGGTCGACGCGCAAGTGTAGGCGAAGCGGCCGCCATCGCACACCGACGCACGCTGACCTGATCTGACACAGGTGCACTGTCAATTTTTTGACACTTCACCAGGCCGGTTGCTGCGGCGCACAAAAACCCCTTGCAATCGTGCGCGGCATGCCTATACTTCGAATCATGTTGCAACGCAGCAATGCAGTCCGAAGCTGATCTTGGTGCAACACGTCAACCACTTAACGGAGATCCATGATGCTGACCGCTGAACAACTGCTCGCCGCTCACAAGGCCAACCTCGCCACCCTGTTCGACCTGAGCCAGAAGGCCTTCGAAGGCGTGGAAAAGGTCGTCGAGCTGAACCTCCAGGTCGCCAAGACCTCGATGGAAGAAGCTGCCGAGCATGCCAAGGCCGTCCTGGGCGCCAAGGACCCGCAAGAACTGTTCGCCCTGAACGCCAGCCTGCTGCAGCCGTCGGCCGAGAAGGCGGCCGCCTACGGTCGCCACCTGTACGACATCGCTTCGGCCACCAGCGCTGAAGTGAGCAAGCTGGCCGAGTCGCAGGTTGCCGAAGCACAGAAGAAGTTCGTGTCGGTCGTCGACAACGCCGTGAAGAATGCCCCCGCCGGCACCGAGAACGCCGTCGTGCTGGTGAAGTCGGCTGTGGCCGCCGCCAACAACGCTTTCGACACCGTGCAGAAGGCCGCCAAGCAGGCCGCAGACGTGGCCGAAGCCAACTTCCAGGCCATGACCTCGACCGCCGTGAAGGCCACCCAGGCCGCCAGCAAGACCCCGCGCAAGGCCGCCTGAGGCTTGCCAGACGGTTCGCCGGGCTTACAAAACTTTGCAGGGTTGTCCGCCCGATCCGGTGAACTTCGTCACACGTGCAGAGTCCGAGAGTTGCCGCCCTGGACAAGCGGCACTCCCTGAAAGGTTGTCTCCTCGGTACCTCGCGAACCTTTTTCAAGGTACCTTAAGCCCGATGGCACGCCATCGGGCTTTTTTTATGATCCGGGCATGATCCCCTGGCTCGAACCTCACTCCCCTTTCCCCGATACCAGCCTGGCGCTCGGCCCTGATTCCGAGGCTCCCGGCCTGCTCGCCGCGGGCAACGAGCTCAGCGTGGAGCGTCTGGATGCTGCCTACCGACGCGGCATCTTTCCGTGGTTCAGCCCAGGGCAGCCCGTGCTGTGGTGGACCACCGACCCTCGCATGGTGCTGCCGGTGGCCGAGTTCAGGCTGTCGCGCTCCTTGCGCAAGACGATCCGGCGCTTTCGCGAGACCCCCGACAGCACCGTGCGGATCGATGGCGCTTTCGACCAGGTGATCCGGGCCTGCGCCGGCACCCCGCGCGAAGGACAGGACGGCACGTGGATCGTGCCCGCCGTTCAGCAGGTCTATGCCCAGTGGCACCGGATGGGCCGGGTGCACTCCTTCGAAACCTGGTGGGAAGGCGAACTGGTCGGCGGCCTGTACGGGGTGTCCATCGGGCGGATGTTCTTCGGAGAGTCGATGTTCGCGTGGCGCACCGACGCCTCCAAGATCGCGCTGGCGGCCTTGGTGTGCTTTTGCCGTGCCAACGGGATCACCCTGATCGACTGCCAGCAACAGACGCAGCACCTCGCGTCGCTCGGGGCACGGCCTTTGCTCCGTGGCGAATTCGAAGCCCATTTGCGGGGCGTGATCGACCAACCCCCGCCGCCGGTCTGGGCCTATGATGATTCGCTCTGGTCAGAACTGGACGGCCTCGCGTGACCCACCTCAAAGACCTGCCCCTGGCGTCCCTGCAGTTCTACGCCACCGCACCCTACCCCTGCAGCTACCTGGAGGGTCGCGAGGCCCGCTCGCAGGTGGCCACGCCCAGCCACCTCATCAACGCCGACGTGTACTCCGGGTTGGTGGCAGGGGGGTTCAGGCGCAGCGGGATGTTCACCTACCGTCCTCACTGCGATGGCTGCAAGGCCTGCATCCCATTGCGCGTGCCGGTGGCCGACTTCGAGCCGAACCGCAGCCAGCGCCGCGCCTGGAAGGCCCACGAGCACCTGGAAGCCCGGGTGCTGCGGCTGTGCTTCACACCAGAGCACTACCAGCTGTACCTGCGCTATCAGGCCGGGCGCCACCGAGGCGGCGGCATGGACCATGACTCGGTCGACCAGTACACCCAGTTCCTGCTGCAAAGCCGGGTGAATTCCCGACTGGTCGAATTCCGTGAACCAGCGGCCGAGGGCGAGAGCCAGGGGCGGCTGAAGATGGTGTCCATCCTGGACATCCTCAACGACGGGTTGTCCGCCGTCTACACCTTCTACGAGCCGGATGCCCGGGCGAGCTACGGCACCTTCAATGTGCTGTGGCAGATCCGGCAGGCGGCCCACCTCGGACTGCCGTACCTCTATCTGGGCTACTGGATCGCAGACAGCCGCAAGATGGCCTACAAGGCGCAGTTCCTGCCGCACCAGGTGCTGACGGGCGGCACCTGGCAGACGCGCGAGGCCCCCGCCGATCAGGGCGTCAGCCGGACCTGACCACTGACCGTGACGGTCAGTGTGCCCTTGCCGGGCTCGACAGGCAGCGGCGCATCGGCAGCCATCTCCATCGTCTTGGCGCGGGCGGCCATCAGCACCGGGCGGCCTTCGAACCCCGGGTCGGTGGACGAGACGTTGAGTTCGCCAAGGACATAGCCCCGCTGACCGAAATCCGCCGCGATGCGGCTGGCGCGGGCGCGGAACCGTGAGATGGCCTGGCTCGTCAGTTCGGTTTCCTGCGCTTCCCGCAGGGCCCGCGACAGACCATACGACACGCTCTGAACCTGCAACTGGTTGAGGCGCCCCGCAGTCTGGCTGATGCGGGCCATGTCGGTGCCCTCAAGCACCAGTTGCGCCTGCCCGATCCAACCGTTGACCCGCCCGTTGTTGGCATAGCGCGGCGACAGGTGGAAGCTGCCGGTCCGCACCTCCATGGCCCCCGCTGCGGCGGCCTTGCGCGCTTCCGACAATGCGGCGTCCAGTTGCTGCTTGAGTTGCGACTGCACCTCGGCAGCGACACTGCCTTCCGCCCGCGCCTGCAGGGTGATCTGCAGCAGATCCTGCACCAGCTCTCGCGTGGCGCTGGCGCTGAAGCTCACCACGTTTTCTCGAGGGGCCTCGGCCCGTGCCGCACCGGGCAGCGTTGCCCAGCACAGGGCGGTGGAGAGGCCGATGACCAGCTTGGCTGTCTGGCGGAAAGGGTGGCGAGAAACGGCTTGCATGCGGTGAACTCCCAAGTCTTGATGGAGGGCTTATACAACGCGGCAGCCCTGCAACCAGCCGACCGCATCCACCACACCACACTGCGGGAAACCGGCTTGACGCACTTTCGCGGGACCCGCAAGATTTGTAACAGCTGGTCAGACCGCCCGTTTTGCACGCCGGATCCTGATCAAAATCCGCGTCTGTTACAAATGCGAGGAAAGCAGAGATGAGCACGACGCCCAATACCCAGCGTCCCGACCGCATCCTGGTCGTGGACGACGATGCCCGAATCCGCGACCTGCTGCGCCGCTACCTGAGCCAGGAGGGCTTCGAGGTGCTCCTGGCCGAAGACGCCAAGGCCCTGAACCGGCTGCTGACCCGCGAGACGGTCGACCTCATCGTGCTGGACCTGATGCTGCCGGGAGAAGACGGCCTGTCCATCTGCCGCCGCCTGCGGGCCGCCAACGACGTGACGCCCATCATCATGCTGACCGCCAAGGTCGAGGATGTGGATCGCATCGTGGGCCTGGAAGTGGGCGCAGACGACTACCTGCCCAAGCCCTTCAATCCACGCGAATTGCTGGCGCGCATCCACGCCGTGCTGCGCCGCCGCCCGGCCCAGGAGGCCCCCGGCGCGCCTGCGAAAGAAGCGCAGACGGTGCAGTTCGGCCCGTTCGAGTTCGACCTGGCCCTGCGTCGCCTGAGCAAGGATGGCGAGCCGATCGCCCTGACCACCGGCGAGTTCTCGATGCTGAAGGCGCTGGTGCGACATCCGCGTCAGCCGCTGTCGCGCGACAAGCTGGCCCAACTGGCCCGCGGCCGCGAGTTCGAGCCCTTCGATCGCAGCCTGGACGTGCAGATCTCCCGCCTGCGCAAGATGATCGAACCCGACCCAGCCCAGCCGCGCTACATCCAGACGGTCTGGGGCGTGGGCTATGTGTTCGTGCCGGACGGCGGGACCTGATCGATGGGCCGCAAGCGGTTTGCCCTCAGCCTGTTCTGGCGCACCTTCATCCTGCTCGGCCTGCTGCTGACGGCCGGCATCGTGGCCTGGGTGCAGACTTTC
>JAJUHM010000171.1 GCA_029279925.1 Aquabacterium olei | reverse complement strand
GTACAGTCCGTCCGGTTGGCTCACCGTCACCGGAGTCAGGTGGAGCCCGCGCTCCCTAGCTTCCTCTGCCAGAAGCTGGCGCATCGCCTGGCCATCGGGCCCTAGCAGCACGCCTACGCGCGTGGACTTCGGGAACACCTTGCGGATGAGCTCCATGTAGCGATCAGGCGGCTGGTCAAGGTAGACCGCAGACACCCAAGCAGGAGGACGACGCCAGATCGCCGCAAAGGCCTCGCGCGGGATCAGCGCCGCCAGCACTGGCACACGGGCCCAATCGGACTGTGCTTCTGCCCGGCTGTGCACCAGCCGCAAGGCGCTGCTGCCCAAGGTAATCACGGCGCCGGGGAGTCCCTCGGTGGGCAGCTGCCCCGGCTCCAGCGCGATCAGGTCCCCCCGACGACCAGTCTGGCGCCAAGCCACCTGCAACGCAGACAAGGCTTCCGCGTGCGCCCCCCCGAGGTCCGACGACAGCACCCAGACCGCCTCACCAGCGCCACGCAATGGCGCAGCGGCACTCGCAAATGCGGCGCCTGCAGCAAGCAGAAGGGACTGGCGCCGGTTGATCAGATCAGATCTCCAGCTTCAGAGTGACGAACACCCGACGGGACAGCTCGAATCCTCGGCTGATAAGAAAGGCGTCTTGCTTCCCCTCAAGGGATTGAACGGTGAGCGCCGCCTCGGCCTTGCTATCGCCCAAGCGGAAAGCCTGTGCCAGGCGCACGTCCGTGCGATTGGAGACTGGAAGCCAGTCGCGGCCGTCGCGCCATGTCATGCGGCCCAGCCGCTCGTGAATGAGGCTCAGTTCCACATTGGCGCCGAGTCGCTGGAACCAGGCCAACGTGGTGTGATGGCGCGGCGGCTGCGCCTTGTTCTCGCTCTCATACCGAGCGTTCGACCATTTGGTCTCGGTAAAGGTTTGATTCAGCCAAAGCTCGGTATTGCCCAGGGGCTTCCAGCGCACCTGGTACTCCAGCCCAGTCACAAGCAGGTCGGAGAAATTCACGTAGTCGCGCGTTCTTCGCTGCGTTTCCGGGTGGACCACGCCACGGGGCGACAGTTGAGGTGCAACCAGGTCTTCGGCACGCTCGCGGAACACGCGGGCGTCCAGCGTGAGCCGCTGGTCGGGCCATCGGCCGACGTAGCCAAGTTCAAAGCTGCGGAGCTTCTCCGGCTGCACCCTGCCGGTGGCCGCGTACTCGTGGTCGTAGACGGCCCCCGCGGAGGTGTACTGCCGCGTATCGGCTGTGTACTCGGAAAGGTTGGGCGCCCGGACGGAATCGGTCATACCGAAGCGGAGCGTATGCCCATCCTTGAGCAGCCAGTTCGCCATCAGACGCGGCGTGGAATAGATACCCGCCCGGCTATGGTTGCCCAGGAAAAGACCGCCATTCAGCAACCATTTGGGCGTGATCCGCCACTCCACCGTCCCGAAGCCTCGGGTCTCCTGAAAAGATCGCCACGCCATGGTGTTGTACAGCGACTGGGACTGCGCCCGCTCGTCCTTGTACCCCAAGCCGATCAGCGCGCGCACTGTGCTACCCAATCCAATACGACGCTGGACCTCGGCGTTGGTACGGCGCCCGACCGCGCTGTAGTCCCAGAAGACCGTGGCCCCGGGAATGGGGTTTGTCGGCCGCGTGGCCTTGTCGTTGGGCGAGATGGCTTCGTCGTCCTTGTGGTCCTCCATGTAGCTGACCAGCACCTTCAGTTCATCGGCGTCGGCCAGTTGCCGGCGCCAGTCGGCCAGCAGGTACACGTCGCGGCTGTAAATCGTGTGATGAGGGTTGCCCACATGCGTGGCGCTGTAACCCTCCCCCGCGGCCAGGTACGACACCCCGCTGGACAGCATCACCTCGTCGATCAGCGAAGGCCGCAGGTCAACCCGCCCATTGATCTGGCTGAGGCGCTTGTTGTCATAGGCATTTTGATAACCGCTATCACGCTGCTCGCCCGCCGACAGACGAAAACTGGCCGTTTCGTTGCCACCGCCCACGCGCGCCCGCTTGTCGAAGATACCGTTGTTCCCGAGGGTCACGCCCAGTTCACCGCCCACCGTGTCGGCGCTGTGCCGCGTGATGATGTTGATGACGCCGAACATGGCATTGGCGCCATAGGCAGCCGAGTTCGCTCCGCGCAGCACCTCAATGCGTTCGATGTCCTCAAGCATCACGTCCATCATTCCGCGATGGGTGTCGCCCAAATGCGCGGAGGAGTAGACCGAGCGCCCATCGATCAGCACAAGATTGCGGATGCCATAGTCATCCAGCGGGACGTGATAGGCAGCCAAGGGATTGGCACCGTTCCAGCCGCTGGAGAGATAGCCAGGCACCAGCCTCAACACCTCTGCAATGGTCCGTGCGCCTGACAGCCGTATCGTGTTTCTGTCTACAACCGTGATTGCGCCAGGCGCTTCGTTCAACGGCTGATCCAGCCGGCTGGCCGTGAGCACCACCGGGATGTTGGCGTAGTAGTCCTCTTCGGAGGGCACGCGCTCGGACGCACGTACCGAACTCCCGGCCACACAGCCCAGCGCATACAACACGCCCCACACCTTGTAACTGGCTCGGACACCCAACATCTGCAACGCACCTCGAGGTCGATGAACCCCCTGGTCGCAAATTATCCATGCGAGCCGGGGGGACAGGGTGACAAACTGGGCGAGCCGGACTGACCTACGGCGGTACCTTGAGCAGATCCATCGCGGTGTCGTCGCGACACAACGTCTTTTCGGTCAACAGGAAGACGTGGTTGACACCAGAACCGGTCGCATACGAGGGTGGTAGGCCGTGTTGGACTTGAACCAACGACCAAAGGATTATGAGTCCTCTGCTCTAACCGACTGAGCTAACGGCCCCCTTGCGCATTGCCGCGCCAGCGCGGCGTCTGCCTGCTCGCGCCCTCCCGGGCCCGATCTGGGCAGCCCGCTATCGTATCAGAGCCCCCACCCGCCTCATCCCGCGCACTGCATGCCCGCCGCCGGCGCCAGCACCGCGCACGCTGTTTGCCGCAGCGCGCCTGTTGCCCACCTCCACCGCCTGCTTTCATGCACAGCACCACCCCATCTCCCGTGGCCGAGGCCCAGGTCGATGTCCTCATCCCCACCCGCAACCGGCCTGCCGCCTTGGCCGTCACCCTCACCAGCCTGATGGCGCAGACGGCCGCGTCCCTGCGGATCGTCGTGGCCGACCAGTCCGATTCATCCAGCCTCAATGCGCCCGAGTTGCGCGCCGTCATCCGCCTGCTGAGGGCCCAGGGCCGCCCGCTCGACTGGCACGGGCCGCGGCCACGGCGGGGCCTGGCAGAACAACGGAGCTTTCTGCTCGGCCAGGCGCGGGCACCCCATGTCCTGTTTCTGGACGACGACGTGATCCTCGAGCCCGACCTCGTCGAGCGCCTGCTCGCCGCCATCCGCAGGGCGCGTTGCGGCTTCGTGGGCAGCGCCGTGCACGGGCTCAGCCACCTGCACGACGAACGCCCGCATCACGAGGTCATCAGTTGGTGGGGTGACACGGTCGAGCCGGAGCGCATCCGCCCCGGTGGACCGCAATGGGAGCGCCACCACCTCCACAGTGCCGCCAACCTGTATCACCTCCAGCAACGCCTCGGCACGCCATCACGGTCGGAACCCGACGCCCCGCCGCGGCTCTACAAGGTCGCCTGGGTGGGTGGCTGCGTGCTGTTCGACACTGCCAAACTGCGCGCGGCAGGCGGCTTCGACTTCTGGCAGGACCTGCCAGCCAGCCACTGCGGAGAAGACGTGCTGGCCCAGTTGCGGGTGATGGCGCGAGACGGGGGCTGCGGCCTGTTCCCCTCGGGGGCCTACCATCAGGAGTTGCCCACCACCGTGCCCGAGCGGGACTGCGATGCGCCCTGGGCGCTGCAGGCGGTCTTGCCATGAGGCGCGCCTTGCTGCCCGTCCGCCCGCACAGAGTGGCGCCTTCGTCGCCGGCCCAGGTCCGTCGCCTCGTCGTGCTGCGCCCGAACGCCATCGGCGACTTCGTGTTCGCCTTGCCGGCGCTGCACGCGTTGCGGGCCAGTTGGCCTCAGGCCCACATCACCTTGCTGGGTCGCGCCTGGCACCACGCTCTGCTCAGCGGACGCCCGGGCCCCATCGACGAGGTCGTCGTCCTGCCCGACATCCCGGGAGTCGGCGCCCCGGAAGACAGTTCGTCCGACCCGAAAGAGGTCGACCGCTTCGTCGCGTCCATGCAGCAGGCCCGCTTCGACCTCGCCATTCAGCTCTATGGTGGCGGGCGCTACACGAATCCGTTCGTCCGGCGCCTGGGCGCGGCGCTGACCGTCGGCATGCAGGCCGACGACGCCGAGCCACTGGACCGCAACCTGCCCTACGAGCGGTGGCGCAATGAGCGCCTCCGGCTGCTCGAGGTGGTGGGCCTGGCCGGCGCCACGGCGCGTGAACTCAACCCTCGGCTGGTGGTGACGGCCCGGGACCACGCCGTGCTGGCCGGCGTCGCGCCCCTGCCTCACCAGCCGATCGCGGTGCTCCAGCCGGGCGCCACCGATGAACGCCGCCGCTGGCCGGTCGAGCGTTTTGCTGCAGTGGGCCGAGCCCTGGCGCAAGCCGGGGCCTTCATCGTCATCAACGGCAGCGAGGCCGAGCAGCCCCTGACGGCCGAACTGGCCAGCCGTCTGTCCGGCTCGCCCCACGTCGATCTGGGCGGTCGGCTTCCGCTGTCCGGCCTCGTGGCCCTGCTGCAGCGCGCGCGCCTGCTCGTGTCCAACGACACCGGCCCGCTGCACCTGGCCTCTGCACTCGGCTGCCCCAGCGTGGGCATCTACTGGGCGATGAACGTGATCACCGCAGCCCCGCTGGTACAGGGCCGTCAGCGTGCCGTGCTCTCCATGGGGTTGATGTGTCCCGTGTGCGGGGCCGAGAACGTGCGGCAGCGCTGCCCCCACCAGGTCTCTTTCGTCACCGACGTGACGGTCGACGAGGTGCTGGCGGCCGCCCTTGCTGAATGGCACGCGGGGCCGGGAGGGCACACCGCCCCCGCAGCCCAACCCCTGCCTGAACCCGCTCGCTCTTGACGCTCAGAAGCGCTCCAGCAGCAACCGGGCTTCATGCAGGACCATGTCGATGCGCTCGCCGGCCGGGTCCCATACGGCGCGGTGGCGCAGTCGGTCCATCGGCGCCCAACGATCGACATCGGTGCAGCGGAACACCACGACACTCGGCACACGCAGCGCAGCAGCCAGGTGCGACGCGCCCGTGTCGTTGGTGATGAGCAGGCGGCAGCCGGCGATCAGGCTGGCCAGGCCACCGACCGGCACCGCAGCGGCCGCATCGAGCACTGGCGAGCGCATCGCGCGCCGCACGGCACCCGTCAGCGCGGTCTCTTCCTCGCATCCCGTCAACACCACCGGCAGACCGGTGAGGCCGGCCAGCACATCGGCCACTGCAGCAAACTGGTGTGCCGGCCAGCGCTTGCGAATCTCCCGCCCCCCGGGATGCAGGCAAAGATAGCCGCCGGACCGCAGCCCGAGGATGTCGGGACGGCCCACCCAGGCGGCGCGGTCTGTCGGGCCGAGGGGAAAGGCCAGTGCGAGGTCATCGGCTGGTGCCCCCAGATGCTGCGCCAACGCCATCAGGCGCATCGGCTCCGGCCCGGACTCGGGCCAGGGCACGTGCCAGGGCCAGTCACCCAGCCCCCGCGCCTCGCAGAAGCCGGTGGTGACCCGGGCCCCGAGCAGCGTCAGCAGCGCGTTGGTGTGGTGACCGTTGCCATGCATCTGCACAGCCAGGTCGAAACCCTGCCCCTGCACGGACTGCAGAAAGCCGGGCCACGCCAGGATGTCCGTGTCTCGTTCTGGCAAGGCGGGATAACCGGGGAAGCTCAGATGTCCGTCCAGCAAGTCCGTAAAACGGCGCGCAAAATCGGCGGACCACGGCAGTCCCAGCAGGGTGATGTGGGCGGTGGGCAAGGCACGGCGCAGCGCACGCAAAGCCGGCACGGCGCACAGCATGTCTCCCAGGTTCAAGGCGCGAAACACCACCACGCGCTGCGGGGTCCATTGCCGAAACAGCGGTCCGCGATGGGGGTCGGGGTCGACACCATGCCGGGCGTCCGGGCCAGCCGCATCGGCAGGCAGTTCAGTGGGGGCAAGACGGGCAGACACGATCGGGCGGGCAAGTAGAGCCCGGATCGGGGCAAGTGCCGTGCCGTGCCCTGCCGCGCGAAGCGGCTCAGCCCCTCACTTCACGCTCAGGGCGTTGCTCACCAAGCGCGACGTGATGTCCACGATCTCGATCATGCGGTCATAGGCCATGCGCGTGGGCCCGATGACGCCCAGCGTGCCGACCACCTGCCCGTTGATCTCGTAGGGGGCCGACACCACCGACAGCTCCTCGAAGGGCACCACCTGGCTCTCGCCACCGATGTAAATGCGCACCCCTTCGGCCCGGCTCGAGCCGTCCAGCAGGCGCATCAGCTGGGTCTTCTGCTCGAACAGGTCGAACAGGCGGCGCAGCGAACCCAGGTCGTTGGAAAAGTCCTGCACAGTCAGTAGGTTGCGCTCGCCGGACACGACCACCTGGTCGGTGCTTTCCGCTAGGGCCTCGCCTCCCACCTGCACCGCCTGGCTCATCAGGGTTGCGATGTCCGCCCGCAGCTGGTCGACCTCGGTCTTGAGCCGGTTGCGCATCTCGTCGATGGTGAGCCCGGAATAGTGGGTGTTGAGGATGTTGCTGGCTTCGATGAGCTGCGACTGGGTGTAGTCCTGCGCGGTGAAGATCACGCGGTTCTGAACATCGCCGTCGGGCGCCACAAGGATGACCAGGACGCGCCTGTCACCCAGCCGCAGAAACTCGATGTGCCGGAAAACAGAGGCCTTTCGGGGCGCCGTCACCACGCCGACGAACTGCGACAGGTCGGACAGCAGGTGTGCGGCATTCGCGATCACCCGCTGCGGCTGATCGGGCTGAAGGTGCGGGGCCTGCTCGCCGCCGGCGTCGGCGGCCAGTCCGTCCAGGCTGACCGGGCGGGCCGTGAGCATCGTGTCCACGAACAGCCGATAGCCCTTGGGCGTGGGCACGCGGCCGGCCGAGGTGTGCGGGCTGACAATCAGCCCGAGCTCTTCCAGATCCGCCATGACATTGCGGATGGTGGCGGCGGACAGGTCCAGCCCCGAAGCCCGCGACAGGGTGCGCGAGCCCACAGGCTGTCCGTCGGCGATGTAGCGCTCGACCAGCGCTTTCAGGAGGGTCTTGGCACGGTCGTCCAGCATGGCTGTTTCATTCTAGGCGCACACGGTACCGCCGAGGCCCCCCGCCCTGGGGAAAAATACAGGTTTGTCATGGTCGCTG
>JAJUHM010000170.1 GCA_029279925.1 Aquabacterium olei | reverse complement strand
GTAGGCCACCGTCCACAGCACATTGGCGGCAAACAGCAGCATGGCGGTGAGATCGAGCGTGCCCTTTTCGGCGGCATAGGCCATCGGAATGGCCCAGGAGTAGGCGATGCCGAGGTGCAACTGCGGCAGGCCCTGAAAGATGGGCTTGCCAGCGGTGCGGACCGCGCCAATGCCCACAAGCACCTCGCCTTCATTTACTGCACCAGCCAGCGCGAGAAGCAGTGCCTGGAGGCCTTCCGTGCCGCACGCGCGGCCGATCCGGCCTTCGCCCTGAGCAAGACCGAGTCGGGCCATCCGATGTGGGCCCGCGCCTATCAGCGCGCGATGGCCGAAGCCCGGCCCGCCCGCTCATCGCGCAGCACGCGCGCGAAGTGAAGGCGGGCAAGCGCGACCCCGCGGGGTGGCTCAGTTTTCGAGCGTGAGCTCGAGCTGACGGTCGCCCTGACGCGCCCAGCGCAGGGCTTCTTCGTTGAGCAGGTGCAGGGTGCGCGGGTGCTGCTCGGCCCAGCGGCGCGAGAGCACCAGTCGGGACCGCCCTCGGCCGGCCTTCAGCGTGGCGACCTGGCGTGGCAGGTCGACCCGGGCATGGTGGAGGATGATGGCCAGCCGCAGGCACAGCACCAGGTTCATCAGGTCGGTGTCGTGCAGGAACTCGGCCAGCTTGATCAGCTCGCCGCGCTGACCGAGCACCAGGGTCGCCAGCCGCCGCAGCTGCGATTGCGAGAAGCCCGACGCATCCACGTGGCCCAGCAGGTAGGCGCTGTGGCGGTGGTGGTCATGGTGGGACACCATCATGCCGATCTCATGCAGGGCGCTGGCCCAGCCCAGCTCACGGGCATCGTCGTTGTCCGCGGCGGTCGAGCCCGTCTGCAACGAGGTCCACAGTTGCAGGGCCCGCAGGCGCACGCGCTCGGCCTGGGCCACATCGACCTGGAAGCGTTGCTGCAGCTCGCGCACCGAGCTGTCGCGCGGGTCGGGCAGCCGGTGGTTGCGCGCCGCTTCCACGCGCTCTTCGAGGTCGAAGATGACGCCCTGGCGCAGCGCACCCTTGGCCGGCCGCAGCGCCTCGATGTCGAACTGCATGGCCAGGGTGTAGAGGATGCTCAGCCCGCCGCCCAGCACGGCCTTGCGTTCCGGCTTGAGGCCGGGCAGGTTCAGTGCATCCATGTGGCCGGCCTCGATGCAGCGGCTGATGCACCAGCGCAGCGCCTCGGGCGTGATGGTGCCGTCGGTGATGCCATTGGCGGCGAGGATCTGCGACACTGCGCCGACGGTGCCCGACGATCCCAGCGCCTCTTGCCACTGTTCGCGCTGGAACAGGGTCAGGGCTTCTTCGAGCTCGGCACCTGCGGCAATCTGGGCCGATCGAAACGCCTCGGCCGTGAAGCGTCCGTTGGGGAAGTGCTGCAGGGACAGGCTGACGCTGCCGACCCCGAAGGACTCGGTGCGCTGGGGCACGCGACCGTGGCCCAAGATCATCTCGGTCGAGCGTCCACCGATGTCGATCACGAGCCGCGGCAACTCGCTGGCTTGCAGGCGCGCCACCCCCTGGAAGATCAGGCGGGCCTCCTCTCGGCCCGAGATGACCTCGATCGGGTGGCCGAGCACCAGGTTGCCTCGCTGCAGAAAGGCATCGCGGTTGCGGGCTTCGCGCAGCGTCTGTGTTGCCACCGCCCGCACCTGCCATGACGCAAAGCCCTTGAGTCGCTGCGCGAAGCGGGCCAGGCAGGCCAGTCCGCGCTGGGTGGCCTCTTCGGTCAGCAGGCCGTGGGCGTCCAGGCCGGCGCCCAGCCGCACGGTTTCCTTGAGGTAGTCGACCCGCTTGTACTTGCCCCGGTTCAGCTCGGCGATCTCGAGCCGGAAGCTGTTGGAGCCCATGTCGATGGCGGCCAGCAGGTGAGGGAAGCGGCTGGGTTCCAGGGCGCCCTGGCCCTTGCCCGTCTTGGTGCGCAGCAGTGTGTCCATCTGCCTATTGTCCTCCGGTTACGTGACAGCTTCGGCGCAGGGGCGGGCGGGTGTTGACAGGTTTGCTAGGATCGGTTGATGACCCTGCTTTACATCGTCGCTGCCACCTTCCTCGGCGGCGTGGTTTCTGTCGGCCTGGCGGCTGCCGTGTCGGCGCCCCTGCTGGGGCTGATCGTCCGACACCTGGTGAGCCTGTCGACCGGTGTGCTGCTGGGGACGGCGCTGCTGCATGTGCTGCCCGAGGCCTTCGAAAGCAACGTGGCGCCGCACTCGCTGTTCCTGACGCTGCTGGGCGGGCTGATGTTCTTCTTCCTGCTCGAGAAGGCCGAGCTCTACCGCCACGGCCATCACCACGAGCGCGACGACCACGATCACCACCATGGCTTCGATGCCGAGCAGGCCGGGCGGGGCGGCTGGAGCGTGCTCATCGGAGACAGCATCCACAACTTCTGCGACGGCGTGCTGATTGCCGCCGCCTTCCTGGCCGATCCGCACATCGGGCTCGTGACGGCCCTGGCCATCATCGCCCACGAGATTCCTCAGGAGGTGGGCGACTACATCGTGCTCGTCAATGCCGGTTTCTCGCGGGCCCGCGCGCTGGTCTACAACATGATTTCCGGCATGGCGGCGGTGGTCGGCGGCGTGCTCGGCTACTTCCTGATCGCCCCCTGGCAGGATTACCTGCCCTACATGATGGTGGTGGCGGCCAGCAGCTTCATCTACGTGGCCGTGGCCGACCTGATCCCGCAGTTGCAGAAGCGATTGCACTGGCGCGAGACGGCGCTGCAGATCGTGTGGCTGGCCGCGGGGCTGGGCATGATCGCCGCCATTGTCAGCGGCCTGCACCACCACGAGCAGCGCGATGCGCATCGCCACGATCCCGCCGCACCGGAGCACGCGACGGCGCCCGATGCCGCACACCGCCACGCCGGCGACACCCGCTGATCAGCGACGTGCCTTGAGCGGTGCGCTGGCCTGGGTGGCTGCGATGCCGGCAAGGACGATGAGGGCCATGCCAACCACGGCCACCGCGTGGACCGGGTCGTCGAACAGCAGCACGCCCAGCACGAAGGCGTGTGCAATGCCGAGGTACTGCAGGCTGGCCATGACGAGCGCGTTGCCCCGCGCATAGGCACGCGTCATGCAGACCTGGGCAAGGGTGGCAAACAGGCCTGTGCCCAGCAGCCACAGCAGGGTGGTGCCAGTCGGCCATGACCAGATCGACCCGCGGTACAGCGCTTCGACCCCGCTGATCAACAGGCCCGAGACGGCGCCGAACAGCGAGAAATAGAACACCACCCGCACCTCGGGCTCTCCGACGCGCCCGAGGCTGGCGACCTGAAAGTAGGCGACTGCCGACAGCATGCCGGACGCCAGGCCCACCAAGCCCTGCAGCCAAAGGTCGCGCTCGATGGTGGGTCGCAGCACCAGGGTGACGCCGAGGAAACCCACCACGACGGCGCCGAGCAGGGGCAGGGGGATGGTGGGCACGTCCTGCCCGCGCCAGCGCCGCCAGGCCAGTTGCAGCACCAGGAACACGGCCATCCACACCGAGGACATGTAGTTCAGGGTGACCGCTGTCGACAGCGGCAGCGTGCCCAGCGTGTAGAACCACAGGGCCAGCGCCGTGACGCCGGACGCGCCCCGCTGCACGTGCAGCAGCGGCACGGCGGTGCGCAGGCTCAGGCCGGTGCGCCAGGCCAGCAGCCCCATCATCACGGCACCCACGCCGCCGCGAAAGAAAACGACCTCCCCGGTGGAGGCCGTCTGGGAGGCCATTTTCACGCACACGCCCATCAGCGCGAACAGCACCGTGGCCGTGACCATGAGCCACGGCGCCGACAGGCGGTTGAAGGTGGCGCGCAAGGGCGAAGGGCGGGTCAGGGGCGGTCGTCGGACTCGGCAGGCCAGCCCATGGCGCGGCGGTACCACTCATGGAAGTGCTGCATGCCGTCTTCCATCGGGCTCTGATAGGGGCCGACCTCGTTGTCGCCGCGCTCCATCAGCGCCTTGCGGCCGGCGTCCATGCGCTCGGCAATCTCGTCGTCCTCGATGCAGGTCTCCATGTAGGCGGCCTGCTGGGCCTCGACGAACTCGCGCTCGAAGGCGGCGATCTCTTCGGGGTAGTAGAACTCCACCACGTTGAGCGTCTTCTGCGGGCCCTGCGGGTACATGTTCGACACCACCAGCACATGCGGATACCACTCGACCATCATCGTCGGGTAGTAGGTCAGCCAGACGGCGCCCTGCGAGGGCTTCTCGCCGCCGCGGTACTTCATGACCACGTCGTGCCACTTCTTGTAGACGTCGGAGCCCGGGCGGTCGAAGGTGGACGCCACGCCCACGGTCTGCACCGAGTACTCCTTGGCCATGTCCCAGCGCAGGTCATCGCAGGTCACGAAGTTGCCCAGACCGGGGTGGAAGGGGCCGACGTGGTAGTCCTCCAGATAGACCTCGATGAAGGTCTTCCAGTTGTAGTTGCACTCGTGCAGCTCGACGCGGTCGAGCACGAAGCCCGAGAAGTCCAGGTCGCCGCCCGGCTTGAAGCGCGCGTCGATGCCAGCCAGGTCGGCCGCGATGTCCCGGCCGTTGTCCTCGAACAGCAGGCCGTTCCAGTCACGCACCTTGTAGTTGTTCAGGTTCAGGCACGGATCGTGGTCGAAGTGCGGCGCGCCGATCAGCTCGCCCTTGTGCGAGTAGGTCCAGCGGTGCAGCGGGCACACGATGTTGTTGCGGCTGTTGCCGCGGCCCTTGAGCATGATGGCCTGGCGGTGGCGGCAGACGTTCGAGATCAGCTCGATGCCGTCCTTGGTGCGCACCAGCGCGCGGCCTTCGTTTTCCTGGGGCAGGGCATAGTAGTCGCCGACCTCGGGCACGCTCAGGGCGTGGCCGAGGTAGCGCGGACCGGACTGAAAGATGCGTTCGAGCTCCTCCTTGTACAGTGATTCGTCGAAGTAGACGGACACGGGCAGCTGCGTGCGGCTGCGGCGAAGGGCGTTGAGCGCAGGACTCAGGTCGGACATGATCCCCAGGATCTCCAAAAACCAATGTCAACCCCCTCTGGTGGCTGGCGGGGCGGGCCCGGATGGCTGCCAGAGGTTTGGAAAATCCCCCAGGCCGATGTGACGCCGGCAAGGGCGTCAGGCGAGAGGGGGCCACAAAAAACCCGAAACGCCAGCGGGCAAGGAGACGACGACTCGGGCGCGAAAGCAGCCCGACGGACACCATGCTGAGAGCATTCCGGGGAACCTTGTATTCTACCCCCGGGCTTTCCCCGAGGCAAAGACCGGGGGCTGACCACGGTCAAACAGAAAGGGCCTGCCGAGCCGGCGAGAGGGGGGAGGAGCCCTGCCCCGGATGTGAAGGTGCGATGGCTGTACCCGCTTCGCCGCGAGGCCGGGCGCCTCGAAATAGAATACGCGTTTGCCCGGACACGGGCCCACCCTCAGGCAAGACCATGGCCAAGTCCTCCGCCGGCGGCGCCGGCTCCCCATCCGCTGACGTTGCGTTGCCCGCGACGTACGAGGCCGCGCTGGCCGAGCTCGAGCAGCTCGTCGGCCAGATGGAAAGCGGGGCCTTGCCGCTCGAGCAGTTGCTGGGCAGCTATCAGCGCGGGGCGCAGTTGCTGCAGTTCTGCCGCACGCGCCTGGAAGCTGTCGAGGCCCAGGTGAAGCTGCTGGAAGATGGGCAGCTCAAGCCATGGGACGAAGCATGAACGAGTCTCCCGTGTGGGGTCGCTGGACGAGCGAGGTCTTGCTGCGTGTGGAGGCGGCGCTGGACCGCTGGGTGCCCACCGAGGCGCCGGCCCGGTTGGGCGAGGCCATGCGCTATGGCGTGCTCGACGGTGGCAAGCGCCTGCGGGCCTTGCTGGTGCAGGCGGCAGCCGAGGCGGTTGGGGCCTGTCGCACCGAGGCTGGCGCCGAAGCAGCGTTGCGGGCCGCGTGCGCGGTCGAACTGATCCATGCCTATTCGCTGGTGCACGACGACATGCCCTGCATGGACAACGACGTGCTGCGCCGGGGCAAGCCCACGGTACATGTGGCCTATGGTGAGGCCTGCGCCATGCTGGCGGGTGACGCCATGCAGGCGCTGGCGTTCGAGGTGCTGACGCCGGAAGAAGGCGAGGGCGCCGGCGTGGATCCTGCGCTGCAGGCCCGGCTGGTGCGTCTGCTGGCCCGGGCGTCGGGCGAATCCGGCATGGCCGGCGGCCAGGCGATCGACCTCGCCAGCGTGGGGCACGCCCTGGACGAAGCGACCCTGCGAGACATGCATCAGCGCAAGACCGGCGCCCTGTTGCGCGCCAGCGTGCAGATGGGGGCAGCCTGCGGCGGCATCCCTGCCGACACGCCGGCCTGGGCCGCCCTCACGGCCTACGGCCACGCCATGGGGTTGGCTTTCCAGATCGTCGACGACGTGCTGGACGCCACGCAGGGCTCCGACAAGCTCGGCAAGACCGCAGGCAAGGACGCCGATGCCAACAAACCCACCTACGTGAGCCTGCTTGGCCTGGACGGCGCGCGTGCCGAGGCCGACGGCCTGCTGCAACAGGCCCTCGACGCCCTGACCGCCAGCGGCCTGCCAGCCGAGGCCACCGGCCCGCTGGCTGCCATCGCCGAGCGCATCGTGCGCCGCGACCACTGAGCAAAGCAATCCACCCCAAGGATGACGACCATGACCTACCCCCTGCTGTCGAAGATCGACCAGCCCGCCGACCTGCGGCACCTGTCTCGGTCCGAGCTCAAGCAGCTGGCCACCGAACTGCGCGAGTACCTGTTGCAGAGCGTGTCGCGCACGGGCGGGCACCTGTCGTCCAACCTGGGCACGGTCGAACTCACGATCGCGCTGCACCACGTGTTCCAGACGCCGCACGATCGCCTGGTGTGGGACGTGGGCCATCAGACCTATCCGCACAAGATCCTGACCGGCCGGCGTGACCGCATGCCCACGCTGCGCCAGTTCGGCGGCATGAGCGGCTTCCCGCGCCGAGACGAGAGCGAGTACGACACCTTCGGCACGGCACACTCGTCCACGTCGATTTCGGCGGCGCTGGGCATGGCACTCGGTGCCCAGCTGCGCGGTGAGGCCCGCAAGGCCGTGGCCATCATCGGCGACGGCGCCATGACCGCCGGCATGGCCTTCGAGGCCATGAACAACGCCGGGGTGCCGCATGCCGGCAAGATGCCCAACCTGCTGGTGGTGCTCAACGACAACGACATGTCGATCTCGCCGCCGGTGGGCGCGCTGAACCGCCACCTGGCGCGCCTGATGTCGGGCCGCTTCTACACGGCCGCGCGCGAAAGCGCCAAGCAGGTGCTGAAGAACGCGCCGCCGCTGTTCGAGTTGGCCAAGCGGCTGGAAGAGCATGCCAAGGGCATGGTCGTGCCCGGCACCATCTTCGAAGAGTTCGGTTTCAACTACGTCGGCCCGATCGATGGCCACGACCTCGACAGCCTCATCC
>JAJUHM010000169.1 GCA_029279925.1 Aquabacterium olei | reverse complement strand
TCCTTTCACCTGCATGAAACCCCTGCCGCTCCACAGCCTGAAGCCCTCGTCGCGCCTGCCCCTGCGGTGGCCTGTCGCGTCCTTGCGGACCTACCTGTTGATGATCATCGTCGTGGCCACCGTGCCGCTCGGTGCGCTCACCTCCTGGCTGATGGCGCAGGAAATCCTGGCTGCACGGCGCCAGCTGAGTCAGGGCCTCACCCAGACAGCAGGCTCACTCGCCTTGATGGTCGAACGCGAACAGGTCTCGTCGGTGGATGCGCTGACCATCCTGTCGCACACCACCAGCCTCAAGGAAGGCGACCTGACCGGCTTTCACACCCGCCTTGCCGGCCTGCCGCTGGTTCGGCCGTCATGGAGCCGTGTGGTGCTGACCGACCCGGACGGGCGCACGCTGTGGCGCAGCTCGGAACCGGTTGATCCGGTCCTGCTGGGCGCGCGCGCGCAGCCGCGCCCGCTGGCCGACGGCGAGTTGCCCCCGCCCCGCATCCAGGGCCTGAGGGGGGCCACCGGGGCCGACCTGTTCACACGCATCGCCGTACCGGTCGAAGTGCGCGGGCAGCTGGCGTACTGGCTGGCCGCCGACATCCACGCCTCGGCGTGGCAGAGTCTCATCGGGCATGCCCATTCACCGCAGGCCGGCTTCGTGACGGTGTTCGATGAAGGGCACCGCATCATCGCGCGTTCCCTGCACCCGCACCGCTTCGTGGGGCAGCTGCTGCCTGAAGATGGGCGCGCCGAAATGGGCGACAAGGCCTCCGGATTCCAGCGGACCGGTCTGCTCGAAGGCGGCGCGACCTATGTGGCCTGGCAACGGATCGCCCTGTCGCAGTGGGGCGTAGGCGTGGGTGTGCCCGCCACGCCGCTTGACCGCAGCAACCTCTGGGCCATCTCGATGGCCGTGCTGGCCGGCGTGCTCTCGTTGCTGGCCGGCATCGGGTTGTCGTTGTTCGTGGTGCGGCGGGTCAATGAGCCGCTGCATGCGCTGGCCACGGGCGGTGCATCGGCCGTGCCTGGCGACATCGCCGTGCACGAGATCGCGCAGCTGCGCGACGCGATGCAGGCTGCCGAGGCGCAACGCGAGCAGGCCCGTGAACGGCTGGAAGCGAAGGCGGCCGAGTTTGAGACCCTGTTCAACACCAGCCCCATCGGGCTGTCGATCACGCAGGATCCGGATTGCCGCGTGGTGCTGCGCAACCCGGCGAAGGTCGCGATGTTCGGCTTCAGGGCGGGGCAGGCGGCTGCCTATGAAATGCTGCAGGACGGACGCGCGCTGGCCGTGCACGAGCATCCCTTGCAACGCGCGGCCCGTGGCGAGACCGTCTGGAACCAGGAGGTCGAGGTGCGCCATCCCGATGGCAAGGTGCTTCGCCTGCTCGCTCATGCCGTTCCCCTGCTCGACGGGCATGGTCAGCCTCGCGGCGCGATCGCCACCTACGTCGACATCACCGAGCGCATGCTGGCACAAGAGCGCCTGATGCAGGCCCGGACACGCCTGCAGGACAGCCAGCATCTGGTTGAACTGGCGCAGGAGGCGGGGGATGTCGGCTTCTTCGACCGTGTGCTGGCCACGGACACCGTCATCATGACCTCGGGCCTGGCCCGGCTGTTCGGCCTCGAGCGCCGCGCGGTCGAGACCAGCTGGGCGGGCTGGCTGGCGCGCGTGCATCCGGACGATGCGCCCACCATTGAGGCCGTGCTCGCTCAGGCGTGGGCCGAGCAGGCCCAGCAGGTGGTGTTCAAGTTCCGAACGGCGGGTCAGGCCGAGCAGCGCTGGCTGTCGAGCCGCACGGTGATGCTTTACGGCGCGGATGGCACGCCGATACGCCTGATTGGCGTCATGGTGGACGTGACCGCGCAGCAGCAAGTCGAGCAGGAGCGCGCGCGGCTCATCACCCAGGAGCACCAGGCGCGCCTCGAGGCCGAGCGGGCCAACCGCGCCAAGGACGAATTCCTGGCCATGCTGGGCCACGAACTGCGCAACCCGCTCAGTGCGATCTCCGCGGCCATCGAGGTGCTCAATCGCATCAGTTCCCAGGACGAGCAGGCCGTGAAGGTGCGCACCATCATCACGCGCCAGACGCGCCATCTGGCCCGCCTGATGGACGACCTGATGGACGTGGCCCGCGTGATTGCCGGCAAGATCCACCTGTCGCGCCAGCCTCTGAACCTGGGTGCCATGGTGGGCCGGCTGGTGCACACCATGCAGGTGTCGGGTCTGCTCCAGGCTCACCCACTGAGCGTCGAGACCGAAGAGGTCTGGGTCAACGGCGATGCCATGCGCCTGGAGCAGATCGTCAACAACCTGGTGACGAACGCCGTCAAGTACAGTCCGCCCGACCGGCCCATCACCGTCCGGGTGCGGCAAGATGGCGGCCGGGCGCGGCTCGAGGTGATCGACCAGGGCTTCGGTATTCCCGAGCACCTGTTGCCGCACATTTTTGACCTGTTCGTTCAGGGCGACCGCACGCTGGACCGGCGCCAGGGCGGCCTGGGCATCGGCCTGACGCTGGTGCGCCGTCTGACGGAGCTGCACGATGGCGAGGTCGGGGTGCGCAGCGGGCCCGATGGCAGCGTCTTCACCGTCGTCATGCCGGCGATGCGGGGTGCCCCGGACGAAACGGCGGCAGACGCGGTGCCGGTGCCGGTCGCTCGGGAGGTGGTGCTGGTCGAGGACAACGCCGACGCGCGAGAAGCGCTGACCACGATGCTCACGCTCCAGGGACACCACGTGCAGAGCGCGGAGGAAGGCCGGGCCGGCCTGGCCCTCATTCTCGCGCAGCGACCGCACCTGGCCCTGGTCGACATCGGCCTGCCTGGCCTGACCGGCTACGAGGTGGCCAAGGAGGCCCGCGCGGGCGGGCACACGGGCTGGATGATCGCGGTCTCGGGCTATGGCCAGCAGCAGGATGTGCAGCGGGCATTGGATGCGGGCTTCGACGCCCACATGGTCAAGCCCATCGATGGCCGGGCGCTGGAACGCTGGCTGGGCCGGCCGCCACGCGGACAGGAGCCGACAGGCTGACAAGGCGCCGGGCACGGCCCTTGCCCTCTTGGGGTGTTTCCCATCCTCAGGAGGTTTGACGATGTTTTCGGAGCTGCACCGCGAGTACCAACGCCTGCGTGAAGCGCTGGAGGCGGCCTACCGCGCGCCGGTGTGGGACACCCAGCGCATCGACCGCCTGGCCGACGCGCTGGCGAGGATAGAGCGACGTGCGGTGTCGCGGCCGGCCGGGCTGGCAGCGCCCTTCAGGTCGTGGCCGAAGGCGGATCCGGCGGGTTCGACGGCGAGCAGGGTGCCGTCCACTCACGAAGCAGTGTCTCGGTGAGGCGGTCTCCCCGCGTGACGGCAAGCCGGATCAGGTCCTTGACGTTGCCGTCGTGAACCAGCTCGTGTCCCTGGCCGCGTTGAAGGCGGCGGAGGATTTCGTCGAGGTCGGTTTCGTTCGCTGACTTGGCCATGGGCCCTCCTGGTGGCTGATGCGGTCCCTTTCGACGGCAAGCCCCGTGCCCCCGAGCCGCCCCCCAGGGGGACCGGCATGCCGCTTGCCGCCGCTTCGGGGCGCGCTCGCTTCAGGGCGCCCGGAGGCCCACGATGAGCACCCTGATTCATGAGCCCCATGCGGACCACGCGCATGGCCACGAAGTCCTGCACGGCTGGCGCCGCTGGCTGTACGCCACCAACCACAAGGACATCGGCACGCTTTACCTGCTCTTCGCCCTCACGATGCTGATGGTGGGGGGTGTCATGGCCTTGCTGATTCGCGTCGAGCTTTTCCAGCCCGGCCTGCAACTCTCGTCGCCGGACTTCTACAACCAGCTCGTCACCATGCACGGGCTGATCATGATCTTCGGGGCCATCATGCCGGCCCTGGTCGGCTTCGCCAACTGGATGATCCCGCTGCAGATCGGCGCCTCCGACATGGCCTTTGCCCGTATGAACAACTTCAGCTTCTGGCTGATGGTGCCGGCAGGGCTGCTGCTGATGGCCACCTTCTTCGTCGATGGCGGCGCGCCGGCCGCGGGATGGACGCTGTACCCGCCACTCAGCACGCAGATGCCCAAAGGCATGGACCTGGCCATCTTCTCGCTGCACCTGCTCGGCGCCTCGTCCATCATGGGCGCCATCAACATCATCGTGACCATCCTCAACATGCGCGCGCCCGGCATGACGCTGATGAAGATGCCGATGTTCTGCTGGAGCTGGCTGATCACGGCCTACCTGCTGATCGCGGTCATCCCGGTGCTCGCGGCGGCGATCACCATGGTGCTCAGCGATCGCCATTTCGGTACCAGCTTCTTCAACCCGGCTGGTGGCGGCGACCCGGTGATGTTCCAGCACGTGTTCTGGTTCTTCGGGCACCCCGAGGTCTACATCATGATCCTGCCTGCGTTCGGCATCATCAGCCAGGTGGTGACGGCGTTTGCCCGCAAGCCGCTGTTCGGCTATGCCTCGATGGTGTATGCCACCTCCGCCATCGCCATCCTGAGCTTCATCGTGTGGGCCCACCACATGTTCGCCACCGGCATGCCGGTCACGGGCCAGCTGTTCTTCATGTACGCGACGATGCTGGTGGCCATCCCGACGGGCGTGAAGGTCTTCAACTGGGTGGCCACCATGTGGCGCGGCAGCATGACCTTCGAGACGCCGATGCTGTTTGCCGTCGGGTTCATCAGCGTGTTCTCCATAGGCGGGCTCAGCGGGGTGATCCTGTCCGTCGTGCCGATCGACGTGCAGGTTCATGACACGTATTACGTGATCGCCCACTTCCACTATGTGCTGGTGGCAGGCACCTTGTTCGCCATGTTCGCCGGCTTCTACTACTGGGCACCGAAGTGGACAGGGGTGATGTACGACGAGCGCCGCGGCCAGTGGCACTTCTGGGTGTCCATCATCAGCTTCAACGTGACCTTCTTCCCGATGCACTTCCTGGGGCTGGCTGGCATGCCCAGGCGCTACGCGGACTACCCGATGCAGTTTGCGGACTTCAATGCGGTCGTGTCCGTGGCGGCCTTTGTGTTCGGGCTGGCGCAGGCGTGGTTCGCGCTGTTCATCGTGTTGCCTATGCTGCGCAAGCGCGGCCTGCCAGCACCGGCGCGTCCCTGGGAGGGCGCGCAGGGGCTGGAGTGGACGCTGCCCACACCGCTGCCCGCACACACCTTCGAGACGCCGCCTGACCTGCGCGACCACCGCATGCCCTGACCGGCTCACGGGCACGAGGCTTGCCGTTCGGGGCCACTCCTCAACTGAAAAGGTCGGTGACGCATGGCCAAGTCGACGTTGCGCGTGCTGCTGGTGGGCGACGTGATGCTGGATCTGTACTGGGATGGTGCGGCCACCCGCATCTCCCCCGAGGCGCCGGTGCCGGTGCTGTCCGTGAAGGGACAGCGGCAGCGCCCGGGCGGGGCCGCCAACGTCGCGGTCAACCTGGCTGCGCTGGGCTCACCTGTCACACTGCTTGCGCCCTTCGGAGACGATGAGGCTGCAGACGATCTGGCCGATCTGGTGACGGACGGAGGCGTGGTGCTCGAGCGCGTGACCCAGGCGGGTTACGCCACCACCCGCAAGATCCGGTGCGTGTGCCGCGGACAGCAGCTGCTGCGCGCAGACTTCGAAGTGCCCGTTCCCCCGGCGGCGGTCGGCCGGCTGACCCACCGCTATGCGCGGCTGCTGGCCGAGCACGACATCGTGGTCCTCTCGGACTATGCCAAAGGGGCCCTGTCGTCCTGCGCCCAACTCATCCGGATGGCCCGGGAGGCGGGCAAGCCGGTGCTGGTCGATCCCAAGGCCCGGCAGATGGAGCGCTATGCGGGCGCGACGCTGCTCAAGCCCAACCTGGCCGAGTTCACGGCCTGGGTGGGCGAGCCGGACGACGAATCGCATTTCTGCCGACTGGCTCATGCCTTGCGCCAGAGACTGCGGCTCGAGAACCTGCTGGTGACGCGGGGGGAGGCGGGCATGAGCCTGTTCACCGCCCGCGGGACGTTTCACCAGCCGGCCCAGGTCCGCGAGGTCTATGACGTGTGCGGAGCAGGCGACACGGTGCTGGCTGCGTTGACCCACGTCATCGCACTCGGGGAGCCCTTGCCTGAAGCCATGCGCTGGGCCAATGCCGCAGCCGGGATCGTGGTGGGGCGATCTGGCGCAGCCCAGGTGTCCTACGAGGAAGTGGCGGCCAGCCTGCATGTGGTCGGCGCGGGCAGCGCGAGTTGGCTGCCGACGGCGGCCTCGTGAGCGGCAACGGGCCCGCCCGTCAGCAAGGCCCGGTGCCCCTCAGTCGGGCGACGATGCCGCTGCTGGAGTGGCCGGCCACAAAAGGCATGGCCAACGCGCGCCCACCCCAGCTGGCGACGAGCGCACTTTCTGCCAGGCGTGACATGTCGTAGTCACCGCCCTTGACGTACAGGTCGGGGCGCAGGCGCTGCAGCAGAGCCTGGGGCGTCGGTTCATCGAACAGCGTGACCACGGAGACGGCTTCGAGCGCCGCCACGACCCAGACGCGATCCTGTTCGGCCTGGACTGGACGTCCGGGCCCCTTGTCGAGCCCGCGCGCCGACACATCGCTATTGAGCGCGACGATGAGGCTGGCGCCCTGTGCACGCGCGGCTTGCAGATACTGCACGTGGCCGCGGTGCAGCAGGTCGAACACGCCGTTCGTGAAGACCCAGGGGCGAGGCAGGCCGGCCAGCGCCATGGGCAGGGTGGCTGCCGCACGGTACTTGGCCGGCCAGTCTTCCGGACGGAGCAGGTGCCCGGTCACGTGGACATCAGAACCGGTACTTGAAGCCGATGGTGGCGATGTCCGTGTTCTTCTTGTCGTCGCCGGGGAACTTCAGGTGATGGCGGTCCCAGTCGAGCGTCACGCTCCAGTTCCGGTTGAAGTCCCAGGCTACGCCCACGCCGTAAGCAGCGCCGAAGCCGGTCTCGTCACCGGTGGCCGTGACCACACCCGGCGCAGCCGAAACGTCGGTCCAACCGTAGGTTCCGCCCACGCGGCCCACCAGGCTGAAGGTGTTGGTCAGCGGAGCGATGCCCGTGAGCACCAGGTTCACGCCGCTGATCTTCGTCTTGCCGCCGTTGCGGTCCGCGTCGTTCAGGCGGAAGTAGCCCAGCTGCAGACCGAAGTTGGGATTGAACATCCCGCCCGTGAAGATGTGAATGGCGCCGTCGGGGTCGTCACACTGGGTACCGGGGGCACAGCTGCTGTCGATGTCGGCTGCACCGATGGACAGACCGACGTAACCCGAGGTCGTGTAGGGCAGCCAGGAGTAGCCGCTGCCGTAGCCGGCACCCGGGCCAGCGGCGGTCGGCTCGTTCGGCAGCGTCGACAGGTCGGTGCTGTAGCGGCTGGCAGCGCCATCGCCGGACGTCGCGCCCATTGCGCTGCCGGTGTCCTGGTTCATCTGACCGCTGGTGCCGGTGTCGGCGCCCGTGCCGGTGCTGCTGGCGCCC
>JAJUHM010000168.1 GCA_029279925.1 Aquabacterium olei | reverse complement strand
CCAGCGCGCGGCTGGCCGCGCTGCTGGCGGGGGCGGACGAGCGCACCGAAGCCCTGTGCGCCACCTATGGCCAGGCGCTGGGCGCAGCGTTCCAGATCGTCGACGACGTGCTTGACTACGAGGGCGACGCCGCCGAGCTGGGCAAAAACCTGGGCGACGACCTGCGCGAGGGCAAAGTGACACTGCCGGTCATCTGCGCCCTGCGCCGCTGCGCGCCGCACGAAGCGGCGCTGATCCGCGACGCCATCGAACAAGGCGGCGGCGATCGCCTGGACGAGATCGTCGCCATCGTGCGCACCAGCGGCGGCCTGGCCGAGGCGCGCGCCCACGCAGCCGCCGAGGCCCAGCGCGCCATCGACGCCGCGCAGGACCTGACCACCGGCAACGATGCGCAGCGCGAGCGGTACCGCGAAGCTCTGCTACAATTAGCGGCTCAACTGTTGTCGCGACGATCCTGACGCGATTCGTCGCAATCAGTGCAGACCTCGGGGTGTAGCTTAGCCTGGTAGAGCGCTACGTTCGGGACGTAGAGGCCGGAGGTTCGAATCCTCTCACCCCGACCAGTTTCCCTTGGAAACCAAGGAATCACAGAGCCCCGCAGTGCGGGGCTTTGTCGTTTCCGGGACCATGCTTCCCGCCGTGTTTCCGCTCGTTCCGAGCCGCGACGCCCTCGTCCAAGCACCTCGCGCTGTCAACGCGTGAGGCAGCGCTCGAACAGCACATTGTCCTGAGGCCCCGGCACCCGGGGTGCCCAGGTTCACCGCACCCTGTCAGGGCGCATGCTAGAAGCCCGCTCCGTGACAAAGTGGGCAAAAAGCCATTCCGTGCGCCGAAAGACCTTACACATGTAACGGTTCGTGCCGATAGCCACCTCAGGTGAATGTGTCGCACCTTCTTCCCGGCGTTGCTTCGTGCAAACGGAGCGAGGCGGGAAGGGCTGTCGCGCTGCTCACGGCTGGGATGCCGCGTTCGCCTGTGGATGCTCTGAAGACCTGTCCGCCCTGCCTTGCGCCTGTGCAGTGTCCAGGAGCGGTTCGATTTGTCTTTTCAAGGAACGCAAGCATGTCTCTTCTTCGAGGTCTCAGCCTGAGCGCGCGGCTGTACGTGGTGTCCTTTGCCCTCATCGCCGCCCTCGTCGCGGTCACGGCCAGCGCCTGGCATCAGCTCAGTGAGGTCCGTGATCTCACTTACCGTACCGGCAAGGTGAAGGTGCTGCAACTGGCCCTGATCGCGAGCACCGAGTTGAAGGTGTCGCAGGCGCTGTCCGACATCCGGCAGGCCATGCTGGCCAAGAGCCCGGAAGAGATCGACGCCGCCGCGCAGGCAGTGCAACTCAAGCGCAAGCAGATCTCGAAGAACGATGCCGATTTCCTGGCAGAGATCACCGAGCAGGCAGGGCGCGACGCGTTCAAGCGGGATTGGCTGGACCTTCAGGAAGTGTCCTGGCCAGTTGCCGAGAAGAACCTGGCGCTGGTGAAGGCTGGCCAGCATGATGAAGCCCGCACCATGCTGGCAGAGACCACCACGCCCCAGTTCGCCAAGATCCAGAAATGGCTGAGCGAAGAGCGGGATCGCCAGATCAAGGTTCTCGAGGGCAATGTGGCGGCCATTGGATCCAATGTGGAAAACACCCGTCTGCAGCTGTCAGCGTTCGTCGCTGCGGTGGGCTGTGGTCTGGTGGCCTTCTCGTGGTTCATGGCGCGGTCGTTGCGCCGGCGTGTCGCGCAGGCCCAGGTCGTGGCCGACCGCGTGAAGGAGGGCGATTTCTCCGTTCCGGTGCTCGACGATGTACGTGACGAATTCAGCCCGCTGCTGACCACCATGGCGGACATGCAGGCCTCGCTGACGGAAGTGGTGGCCCAGGTCCGCGAGAACGCGGAAGGCGTGGCCACGGCCAGCGCCGAGATCGCACTCGGCAACCAGGACCTGAGTCAGCGCACCGAAGAGCAGGCCAGCGCACTGCAGCAGACCTCTGCCACCATGAGCCAGCTCGGGGTCACCGTGCGCAACAACGCCGACAGCGCCCAGCAGGCCAACGTGCTCGCGCAAGGCGCCACCTCGGTGGCGGCCGAGGGCGGCGAGGTGGTTGGCAAGGTCGTTTCCACGATGCAAGGCATCAGCGACAGCAGCCGCAAGATCGGCGACATCATCGGTGTGATCGATGGCATCGCGTTCCAGACCAACATCCTCGCGCTGAACGCCGCGGTCGAGGCGGCCCGCGCGGGCGAGCAGGGTCGCGGCTTTGCCGTGGTGGCGTCCGAGGTGCGCACCCTGGCGCAGCGCAGCGCCGAGGCGGCCAAGGAGATCAAGACCCTCATTGGCCGGAGCGTCGAGCAGGTGGAGCAAGGCACCGTGCTGGTCGATCAGGCCGGCAAGACCATGGACGAGATCGTGGGTTCGATCAAGCGCGTGAGCGACATCGTGGCCGAGATCACGTCGGCCAGTGCCGAGCAGAGCTCGGGCATCCAGCAGGTCAGTGGCGCGGTCGGCCAGATGGATCAGGTGACGCAGCAGAACGCAGCTCTGGTGGAACAGAGCGCTTCGGCGGCCGAGAGCCTGAAGGGCCAGGCTCAGCAGCTCGTGCAGGCGGTGGCGGTCTTCAAGCTCTCCCGCAAGGCGACGGCCAGCCCGGTGCCTGTCGCCCGCCGCGCCGCCGACAGGCCGGTCGCCCGGGCCGCAGCAACTGCCCCGGCACCTACCCCGGTCAGCGCCCCCGTCAGCGTCCCCGTCAAGGCGGGCAGCGACGATTGGGCCTCGTTCTGATCACTGCGCCGGCGTTCCCCACGCGAACGACGCCATCGACAGCGATCCGTGGGTGATGTCGGCGTCCAGCATGAAGGGCGCTTCGTCCGCATCCCGGGCACCGAGCGCCACCAGCAGGGGCAGGAAGTGCTCCTCGGTCGGGTGGGCCCGTGCGGCGTGGGGCGCCTGCTGGCGGTAGTCCATCACCGCCTTGTCATCGGCACGCGCCACGGCGTCGCGCACCCAGGCGGCAAACGCCTCGACATAGGGCACAGGGGCGGCGTCATCCGCCCACTGTACGTCGCGCAGGTTGTGCGTCATGCTGCCCGAGCCGACGACCGCGATGCCTGTGTCCCGCAAGGGCGCCAGAGCCTGGCCGAGTCGCCAGGCATCGGCCGTGCCGAAATGGATGGGCAGCGAGACTTGAAACACCGGCAGCGGTGCACGCCCATCGGACCCCACCGGCAGCAGGTGCATCAGCGGCACCCAGGCACCGTGGTCCAGCCCGCGTTGCTCGTCGCCCTGCACGGCATGACCGGCGCGGGCCAGCGCCTGCACAGCCTGGCTGGCGTAGGGCAGGGGATCGGGAACCGGGTACTGCAGGCGATACAGCGCGGGCGGGAAGCCGCCGAAGTCGTGGACCGTTTCTGGCTGGCGTGACAGCGTGACCGCCAGCTCGCGGGTCTGCCAGTGCGGCGACACCACCAGGACGGCCTTCACATCCCGCCATGCCTGGCCCAGCGCCGTGAGGGCGGGGCCCAGGCGGCCAGGATCGATGGCGAAGGTGGGTGAGCCGTGCGAGACGAAAAGGACAGGGGCGCGAGCAGTCATGCGTTGACTGTAGTGCGTGCGCCCCCATGCTCAGGACACCGCTGCTGACGGCTTCATTGCAAACTTTTGAATGCCCCGCTGCCAGCGCGACAGCGACAGCCCCTCGGTGTCGATGGCCGGGCGCCGTCCGGTCACCAGATCGGCCACCACCTGCGCCGAGCCGCACGCCATGGTCCAGCCCAGCGTGCCGTGGCCGGTGTTGGTCCACAGGTTGTCGATCGCGGTCGCCCCCACCAACGGGGTGCCGTCGGGCGTCATCGGGCGCAGCCCCGTCCAGAACTGCCCGTCCGACAGGGTGCCGCCGCCCGGGAACAGGTCGTTGACCACCTTTTCCAGCGTGGCGCGGCGGCGCGGGTCCAGCCGCATGTCCAAGCCGGCCAGCTCGGCCATGCCGCCCACCCTCAGGCGCCGATCGAAGCGTGTCACGGCCACCTTGTAGGTTTCATCCAGCACCGTGGACACCGGGGCGCGGGCTTCGTCGGCCAGCGGCACTGTGAGCGAGTAGCCCTTGACGGGGTACACCGGCAGATCCAGCCCCAGACCCTGCAGCAGCGGCCGGCTGGCGCAGCCCAGCGCCACGACGACATGGTCCGCGCGCAGTGACTCGTCCGAGGTCTGGACGGCCCGCACGCTGTGGCCTTGCACCTCAAGGCCCTCCACCTGCACCCCGAAGCGAAAACGCACGCCCATCGCCTGAGCCTGCCGCGCCAATTCGGTGGTGAACAGGTGGCAGTCGCCGGTTTCGTCATTGGGCAGCTGCAGCCCACCCGAGAGCCGCTCGCGCACGCCGTGCAGCGCGGGCTCGGCCGTGTGCAGTTCATCGCGGGACAGCAGGCGATGGGGCACGCCCAGGTCGCGCAGCACGGCCACGTCGCGCTCGGCCGCAGCCAGCTGGGCTTCGGTCCGGAACACCTGCAAGGTACCCAGGCTGCGGGCCTCGTACTGCAAACCCAGTTCGGCGCGCAGCATGCGCAGCTGATCGCGGCTGTACTCGGCCAGGCGCATCATGCGGGTCTTGTTGACCGCATAGCGGTCGGCGCGACATTGCCCCAGCATCTGCAGCATCCATTGCCACTGGAACAGCGTGCCATCGGGCCGGATGGCGAGCGGGGCATGACGCTGACACAGCCACTTCATGGCTTTGAGGGGAATGCCCGGGGCCGCCCACGGCGTTGCGTAGCCGGCCGATACCTGGCCTGCGTTAGCAAAGCTCGTCTCCAGCGCCACCCCCGGCTGGCGCTCCAGCACCGTCACCCGGGCGCCCGCCCGGGCCAGACTCCAGGCGGTGGTGGTGCCGATCACCCCGCCTCCCAGCACGATCACGTCCATCTCACAGCCCTCCTGGCCGCTCGGGCCCCAGGACTTCACTGTAAGGAACACCGGGCAGGGGTTTCCGCTGTATTGCTTGTGGAGGCGCGGCGAATGCAGTGAAAATCACTGCCACAGAACGCCATACGGGAGAAAGCCACCATGACGCGTGAACTGGACCGGCTTGACCGCCGCATCCTGGCGCACCTTCAGCGCGAAGGCCGCCTGTCGATGACCGAACTGGCCGAGCGTGTCGGCCTCTCGCCCACCCCTTGCACCGAGCGCGTGCGCCGCCTCGAGCGCGAGGGCGTGATCACCGGCTACCACGCTCGCCTGAACCCGGCCGCGGTCGGGCAGGCGATGCTGGTGTTCGTGGAGCTCAAGATGGCGATCAAGTCCGACGAGGTGTTCAACCAGGTCAAGGCCCAGATCGGCCACGTGCCCCATGTGCTCGAGTGCCACCTGGTCACCGGTGACTTCGACTTCCTGGTGAAGGCCCGCATTGCCGAGATGTCGCAGTACCGTCGCCTGCTGGGCGAGATCCTGCTCAAGCTGCCCGGTGCCACGGAGTCACGCAGCTACATCGTCATGGAAGAGATCAAGGAGACCCTGATCCTGCCGGTGGAGGCGTGAACGCGCGAGCGCTCATTCGCTGCAGTGCAGGTAGCCTTCGATCGCGTCATCCCAGGCGTGCTCCTTGTCGAGCTTTTCGTTCAGCGGGCCGGGGGCCGGATGCCCCTCGAGCGCGGCCCGTGTCGCACCCAGGCCATGCTCGACCATGTACTGCGGGAAATAGGCCGGAGGGCCGACCCGCCGCACCATGGCGCACATCTGCTGCATGGCGGGTCTGGACGCGCCGATCTGGCGCAGGTAGGCGCGGAAGTCGTCGCTCAGGTGGCCGTCGATGGCCATGCGCATGACGGAGACGGCCTGATGCGCCGATGCGTCCTTCACACGCAACTGGTCATAACGCCCGTAGACCCCCGCCAACACGAACATGTTGGCCGCTGCGGGGAAGGTGGCCCGCTCACGCGCACACTGGACGACGCCCAGGTAAAGCTCTGGCGGGGTGTGGGTGTTCTTCAGTCGCAGGCCCTGCAGACACGGCACGGCGCTGGACGGCACAGCCGGTGGCTGCCCGATGGGCTCGGCGTGGGCGATGGCCATGCCGGCCGACAGAAGCAACAGGGGGAGCAGGCGGGTGGGGCGCATGATGAGAGCCTCGGTGGTCGGTTGAACCGACAGGGGAGGACGCTTTCATCGTAGGCGCGTGCCGGCCCGCGGGGCTTGTTGCAACGCAAGGGCGGCTGGGGGGCGGGCGCTCGCAGCGTGCGCCAAAGCAAAAAGCCTTGCAGGTCTTCGACATGCAAGGCTTTTCAGGTGTTTGGTGGCGCTTCAGGGATTCGAACCCCGGACCTGCGGATTATGATTCCGTCGCTCTAACCGGCTGAGCTAAAGCGCCAACGAGACTGAAAGTATAGCCCGTTTTTTCGCGTCGGCGCAAGCCCCTCCCCGCTGTCTCGTGCCTGCCACACCGCACCGGCCGGCGTGGAGGCTCTTGAAATCCCCCGCGCTGCCCTCACGTCTCGCTCCCATCGGGGCCGGTCATGCCGGCCGGCCCGTGTTTCACCCTTGCGATCGACACACAAGAACAGCCATGGACAAGACCACCCATTCATTCCAGGCCGAGGTCAAGCAGCTGCTGCACCTCGTCACCCATTCGCTGTACTCGAACAAAGAGATCTTCCTGCGTGAACTGATCTCCAACGCCTCGGACGCCTGCGACAAGCTGCGCTTCGAGGCCCTGGACAACAGCGCGCTCTACGAAGACGCCCCCAACCTCGATGTGCGGGTGATCTTCGACAAGGCCAACCGCACGCTCACCATCCGAGACAACGGCATCGGCATGAGCGCGCAGGAAGCCATCGACCACCTGGGCACCATTGCCAAGTCGGGCACCAAGGAGTTCATGGGCCGCCTCTCGGGCGACCAGGCCAAGGACGCCCAGCTCATCGGCCAGTTCGGCGTGGGCTTCTACAGCGGCTACATCGTCGCCGACCGCATCACCGTCGAATCCCGCCGCGCCGGCCTCAAGCCGGAAGAAGGTGTGCGCTGGAGCAGCGAAGGCACCGGCGACTTCGAAGTCGAGACGCTGACCAAGCCCACCCGCGGCACCGACATCATCCTGCACCTGCGCGAAGGCGAGGACGAGTTCCTTACCGCCTGGAAGGTGCGCGGCATCATCGGCAAGTATTCCGACCACATCTCGCTGCCCATCCTCATGCAGAAGGAAGAGTGGGACAAGGACAAGGGCGAGTACGTCGTCAAGGACGAGTGGGAGACCGTCAACCAGGCCGCCGCCCTCTGGACCCGCAGCAAGAGCGACATCACCGAAGAGCAGTACCACGACTTCTACAAGCAGCTCAGCCACGACAGCGAAGCGCCGCTGGCCTACACGCACAACCGCGTCGAAGGCCGCAGCGAATACACCCAGCTGCTCTACATCCCGGCCAAGGCCCCGTACGACATCTGGAACCGCGACAAGCACGGCGGACTGAAGCTCTACGTCAAGCGCGTGT
>JAJUHM010000167.1 GCA_029279925.1 Aquabacterium olei | reverse complement strand
GTTTGCCAGCGTCCAGAACGGGATGCAAGACGCCCTCGGCATTCTCACAGCCCAAGGATGGCCCGCCCCGCTGGGGCCTGCCGCGGGCAAAGCATCGGAAGGGTCACCGGGGATCTCCCCTCCCCCGCCGGCCTTCGAAGACTGGGTGAGCGAGCGGTGTGACCAGCTCGGCATCGACGTGGACTTTCAAACGCAAGCGGAATGGTTGGCTGAGTACGCCGACACCTTTGGCGTGCCCGCCGACGCCGTTCGCGGCGCCGCCCAGCACACCGAGGCGCGTCCCATGCGGATCCCCGCCACGGCCTGGGCGTCACCGAAATCCCCCTGGCACCGTCAGCTCGAAGCGCTCAATGAGCTGGCCACCGCGCTGGCCCGTCCGCCGCGCCTAGACGACGCGCTGGCCACCTGGCTGGCGCCCGGTCTGTCTGCCCAGCTGGCCCGGTCACTTGGCGGGCACCCGACGGTGAGCGAGCTCGTGGACTTCATCAACCACCATCACCACCGTTGGTGGGCTCGCGTGCCCGGACTGGGCCAGGACCGCGCCCATCGCTTGTTGGAGTGGCTCTCACCGCTCGCAGCCGGGCTGGGCCGGCCTCTGGCCGAGGTCGCGCTCAAGCCTCTGACCTTGCTGACCCTCGAGCGAGCACGAACGGTCCCCGCGCATCCCGACCGGGCCTGCGCGCTGCCTTGGCCTGAATGGCTGCCGCCGCCCGCGTATCCCGACGAGCTGGCGCAAGAGCACGCGCTCATCGCAGCTTGGCTGTTGCAGCATGAGGCATCGCCCCGAACTCACGGTGCGTACCAGCGCGTGCTTCACCGCTTTCACTGGTGGTGTCAGGGCCAGCGACGCCTGGCACTCTCGTCCGTGCAGCCGGCGGACCTTGCGGCCTACCGCGCGTTTCTTGCTGAGCCGCCAGCACATTGGGTACAGCCCCGCCGAATCCCGCAAGGCAATCCGGAGTGGCGTCCACTGAAAGGTGGGCTCGGCGAAGCCAGTCTCGATCTCGAGGGGCGGGTGTTGCATGCCTTCTTCGCGGCCATGGCAGAGGCTGGCCACATCCGGTTCGCACGTCCGTCCTCGGCGTCTGAGGGGGGGGGTTCTCGTGCGCGGCGCCCGGCCGGACACCGCTTCGACGCCCGGCAATGGGCCTGGGTGCAGGCGTGCTGGGAGCAGCTTTATGCCGAAGTGGGACCACAGCCCGGCGCAGACGCCGCGCTCGCGGGCGACCGGCACTTCGCCAGGGCCGCGTCTTTGCGCAGAACGCGCCTGGCACTTGAGCTGGCAGCGACCTCGGGCATGGGGCTCAGCGAGCTCGTGGGCACACGCTGTGGCCCTGTGCGCGCCGAGACGTCGCCCTCCGGCCGCAGCTGGCGACTGACAGTCAGGGGGCGCGGCCACCAAGACCGCGAACTCGAGCTCAGTGAGGAAACGAAGCGCTTGCTTGAGTGCCACCATGCGGACATGACGCTGGCGGAGACCCACTTTCATCCGCAGAGCATGCGCCTGCGTTCAGTTGCGGACCCTGCAGGCAAGCTGTCACGACCACTTCCTTCAGCAGACGGCGCAACGCTCGAGGATTGGCGCCCTCTGATTGGCGCCCTGCGCCCAGGCCCGCCCCGGTGGGAGCTCGACGAAGCCGGTCGCCCGGTGCTCAACCGCAGGGCTCCTCGGAATGCCGACCGCTTCGGTGCATTGGACCCTACCGCGCTGCACCAGGCGCTGAAGCGCTTTTTTGCCCGGTGCGCGGGGTTGGCACAGAGTCAAGGTGCCGGCATCGACGTGGAGGCCTTTCACCGAGCATCAGTCCGCTGGCTGAAGAATCAGTTTGTGCAGGGTGGCGCGCGCGGCGCCGCGTCTGCCGGAGAAGAGCAGGGCGGCTCGTAAGAGGCCCTGTTCGCGGCGAGTTGTACCGTACAAATCACAGCGAGCGACGCAGGATGCCGTTGTACCGTACAACTGAGCAATCCGGCAGCATGGAACATCAGGGTTGTACGGTACAACCGGGCGTCGACACGACATGAAAAAGGCCGCCCTCGGGCGGCCGTGTCGGAGTGACGCGGGGCGCTTACTTGAAGACGTTCACCAGCCCTTCAACCAGACGGTCGGTCATGACCGAGGACAGGGGCTCGTCGAACTCGATGACCGTGCGACCCTTCTTGTCCCTCAACAAGCGGGCAAAGCGGGTTCCATCCGGGCGGGTCAACTCCACATCGGCACCCTGCTCGACCGCCACCTGCGCCGGCGCGGTGAGCAGCTGGTAGACCGTCTTAGCCGAGAGAATCTCACCCGACTCACGGCGCCGCCGAACCTCGGCGGCCCGCGAAAGCAGGCCGGGCAGATCCAGCTTGCGTGCACGCGTCAATGCCGTCGCCCAGTTGTACTGGATCTCGGTCGGGCGACCGAACGCCGACAGGACGGCATCAGGCAACTCAGCGATCTGGCAGGCTTTGGAAACGTTCCCTTTGTCCACACCCAGAGCATCGGCCATCTCGGACATGCTGCCGAACAGCGCCCACCCCGGCTGCCCGCCCTTGTCCTGAGGGATGACGGGTGAACAGGCACGCAGATACCACAGTCCCTGCTCGTAGGCGGACAGGTCGCGACGGCCGCGGTTCTCGCGTTCCATCTCGACGAACTGCCCCCGCTCACTGAGGTTCTCGACGATGGCGTTGACCTTGAGCCCCAGATCCAGACAAGCACGGTGGCGACGGTGGCCGTAGACGATGGAGTAACGCTGGGGCTGTGTACCCGGGATCGGCACCACCTTGATGGGCTGAACATTCCCGCCGGCCTGCTCGATCTCGTGCTTGAAGTCCTTGAAGTCCGGGCTGTCAAAGCTCTCGGCAAGCCGGTTCGCAAACCGGCTGTGTTCAACCAGAGCCGGGTCAAGCGCGACCACCGGCAACGACTCCGACCACTTCTGCACCTCGGATTGCAGGTCGGTGACCTGTGACTTCAGGCGGGCGTTCTCGGTCTCGAGGCTCGTGCGGCGCTCGGCCAGCAGTTCGCCAGCCGCCGTGCGCGGTCGGTTCTCGCCCACCGAGGACCGGGCTGTGATCGCCGCGTCGAGGTTACCCAGACTCAGCATGGCCCCGATGTCCGTGGGCCGGTTTCCGCGTTTGCTGCTCATTCGTCCCTCCAGCCGGCCCACACGCTCTGGAGCTGCGCGTCGACCTCGTCAATGAACGCCTCATAGGCGTCGAAGGCGCGGGCGTAGGTGCCCGCGCTGGCCGCGCTTTTGGGCAGGTCGTACACCGTGCCGAAGCCCACTGCCGCCGTCCCGGCGATCGACGTGCGTGGGATCTCGGTGGCCAGCACCCGCTCGGCATAGACCTCGCGCAGCCAGCCTCGAACAATGCGGCTCGATGCGTCGTTTGCATCCACGCGCGACGCGAGGATGTTCACGAATTCAAACTTCTTGGCATCCCCGCGCAACTCGCTCAAGCTGTGGGCAATGTCGAGGTACAGGCTCCAGAACTGGCTGAGCGACGCAAAGTCCAGTGTGCTGGGCGGAACCGGAACGACCAGGCCATCGGATGCCATCACCGCGTTGATCGTGGTGTACGACAGGGAAGGGGGGGTGTCGATCACGATGACGTCGTACTCGTCACGCAAAGGGTCGAGACCGAGGTCAAGCACCTTCCAGAACTCGAATCCCGGATTGTCCTTCTGGCGCGCCGGCAGCTTGAACTCGGCGGCATAAAGCCGCGTCATGGCCGGCACCAGGTCCAGGTCTGGCCAATATGTCTTGCGGACGGCATACCGTGCGTCCACCTCATCCCCGCTGAACAGCGGCGACAAGGTGTGCTCCTCGTCGATCTCCACACCGGGCAGCAGCCCGAACAGCGTCGTCAGCGACGCCTGCGGATCGACGTCCACCAACAGCACCTTGTGGCCACGAAGGCTCAGCCCCTGGGCAAGCGTGGCTGCGGTGGTGGTTTTGGTCACGCCGCCTTTGAAGTTGGCGACAGAAATGGTGATGCCGGCCAGCCCTTCGGGCCGCAGTCGATCCGCGCGAAAATGCCGGGTCCACTTCTGTAGTTCAGCTGTGGTCCAGGTGCGCCGCCCACCGCCGTCCGGCATCGCACCTTCAGGCAGTTCGCCCTTTCGGGCGGCGTAGTTGATCTTGTTGCGGTCTGCGCCCGTGAAGTGCTCCAGTTGGCTGATGGTGAAATTGGGCGCGCTCTTGCGGGCATCGGGACTGAGCAGCGTGCCACGGATTTTCTCGAGGGCCACCTCGGCACGGGCGGACATGCGCTCGATGTCCTCCAGTGAGGCTTTCCGATCGTCTCTGAGCATCGTGTGTGAATGGAAGTGAAACGGATGACATCGATTCTATCGATGTACATCTCGATTAGCGACACTTCCACGAAAATCGCGTGCTCTTCTCCGAATCGTGACTCTCGGCGTTTTCTACAGCAAACGACCGGACCTGACAGGCATTTGGGACCCCCATCCTCTCATGGCCTCCCTGATTCAAACCTATCTAATTTCGATATAGATGGATTCAAGGCTGTGGATAAGCCAATAAGTCCTTTCATATCAATGACTTATCACAACAGTCTGTCCGGCTTTCGCCCGCCGCTGTCCAGGATTCAACCGCGGTCGTCCGGCCTGCGCCCGCGTCTGTCCGGTCTTTCCCCGATGTGTCCGGGTTTCAACCAGCTTGTCCACAGGCTATCGGGCCGGCGGGGGCGGTTGGGCACGGAGAGCCGCGTCCGACCATGCCCGTGTCCCGCTCCGAGGGGGAGCGGCGGCGACGGCTCGCCATCTGTCCGGGATCCAACCGTGTGCGCCGCCATGCTGTCTGCCTCTGCTGTCCAGCTTTCAACCGATTCCCATCACTTGTGCGGCACGGGGGTGACGGGTGGGAAGACCGGCGGTTGGAATCTGGACAGCTACTGACAAAGCTGCGTGGATTGCAAGTGTCCGCCGGTGTGCTTCGCGCTGGACATCTGAGGTAGACTGATCAGCATGAGCGACGGCCCCCTGAACGAATCCCTGCCAGCCTTGCGCAAGCCCAACGAGGTGCTGGTGATGATCAGCAAAGAGAAAGGGATGACGGCCGTGGCCCGCAAGCTTTACACGGTGCTGCTGTGGGAAGCCCAGCAGCAGATGAAGGCGCTGGGGCGGGTGCCCGAGGCCACCCATCTGTTCGAAATGCCGTTGCGGCGTGCCTTGCTGCTCGCGGGCAGCAGCACCGAGTCGCGCACGATTGCCCAGGGCTATCTGCGTGAGATGCGCAAGATGGCCATCACCTGGGAGGCGCCTGGAGCCACGAACGGGCCCGAGTGGCGGGACATGGCCCTGCTGTCACAGGCCGCATTCGAGATGCGGCATGGCGAGCGCCTGGTCCAGTGGGCCTTCCCACCGGACCTCGTCAAGGCCTTGCTGGATCCCAAGCTGTGGACCCTGCAGGATCTGCCCATCCTGGCTCGGCTGGAGAGCTATGGCGCGATTGCGCTGTACGACATCTGCAGCCGCTACAAGAACAACCCGTCCGGGGTGACCAACCGGGCTGCGCCGGACTGGTGGGTGTCTGCCTTGTCGTCCTCGCCCAAGAAGCGCGAGTGGCGCAAGGTGAAGAACGAGGCGGTGATGGCCGCGATGGCCGAGATCAACGAGAAGTCCGACATCGAGGTCGAACTGCTGGAGCACCGGCAGGGCAGGGCGGTGACCGAGGTGCAGTTTGCCGTGCGCAAGAAGCGTCAGGACCGCCAGCCGGGCTCGGGCATGGCTGCGGTGGGGCAGGGCGCCTGGGATGTCGCGGGGCCGGCGGCGGCATCGGCTCCGGCCGTGGGATCGGTGCGTGACGCGGCCAGCGGGCTGGGGCTGTCGGACGCGCAAATCGAGGCACTGAGCCGGCAGTACAGCGAGGAACGCCTGGTTCGCGCCTTGTCGGACACCCGTGCGCGGACGCAGCGCACGGATCTGGCGCCTGTGCGCAACCCGCTGATGTACCTGATGAGCCTGCTCGATCCCCGGGCGCCGGATCCGCTGATGAGAGAGGTGCCGAGCACGGCCGAGCCGAAGCCCGCAGCGCTGCCGCCGGCTCAGGACACCATCCGGGAAGATGCCAGCGAGGCGCTGCGCCGGGAGCGCTTCGACCAGGCCGTGGCCGAGATCGCGCACCTTCCGGGCGAGGTGCGCGCGCAGCTGCTGCAGCGGCTTGCAGGTCAGCTCAAGGAAAAAGGCCTGCTGACACCGTCGATTGCCAAGCGCGTGCGGGAAGGGGACTGGACGTCGCCGCTGCTCAAGGCCGAGATGGTCAAGTTGTTCCTGGCCGAGGCCGTGCCGACCTCATCGCTCTGACGGCGCTGTGGGTCCTGAGGGGCTCAATGGAAGGCCAGCCACTCACGTGCTTGCTGCCCGTCGTCCCAGCGCACCCGCTCGCACGCCACGCCCCAGACTTGCTGGATCAGTGAAGAACGCAGGACCTCTGCCGGAGCGCCGGTGGCAACGATGCGACCCTGGGCGAGCACGACGACCTGGTCGGCATGGCTGTTGGCGAGGTTCATGTCGTGCAGCACGACCACCACACCACAGCCTTCGGACGCCAGCTGCCGCAACAGCCGCATCACGGCATGCTGGTGCGCCAGATCCAGGGCTGCTGTCGGCTCGTCGAGCAGCAACCAGCGTGGCCCGACGTCAGTCGGCGCGCCCGTGATCTGCGCGAGCACGCGGGCCAGGTGAATGCGCGCCTTTTCTCCGCCTGACAAGGTGGCCAGCAGTCGATGGGCCAGCTGCGCGGCGTCGGTGCGAGTCAGACTCTGGCTCACCAAGTGAGCCTCGTCAGGATGCGGACGATCGGCATGCGGATAGCGCCCCATCTCGACGATGTCGGTCACCGAGAAGTCGAACGGAACATGGTGTTCCTGGGTGAACAGGGCCCGCTGCCGCGCCAGCGCCTGCGGCGACCAAGCGGACAGTGGTCGACCTTGCAGACGGACATGGGGGGCCGCCTTGGCATCGAGGCCAGCCAGGCAGCCGAGCAGGGTCGACTTGCCTGCCCCGTTCGGTCCGAGCAAGGCATGGACATGACCGGGCTGCAGGTTCAGCTCGGGCACGTCCAGCAGGCACTGGCCCCCGCGCTCGACGCGCAGTTGACGGGCATGCAGGTCCATGGTGGCAGCGTTCATGTCGGAAGGGCCGCGGTGCGGCGTTTCAGTAGCCAGAGAAAAGTCGGTGCGCCGATCAGGCCGGTCAGCACGCCCAATGGCATTTCCGTCGGAGCGAACAGGGTGCGTGCCGCCGTGTCCGCCAGCAGCACCAGGGTGGCGCCGAGCAGGGCCGATCCCGGCAGGACCACGCGGTGCCGGGGCCCGGCCAGGCGACGCACGAGGTGAGGGGCGACGAGCCCGATGAAGCCCACCATGCCGACGACCGCGGTGACGGCGCCCACCGCCACGGCGCTGAGCACAACGGCCTGTCGCTGCATGCGGGCCACATCCACCCCCATCAGGCGGGCTTGGGCCTCGCCCAGCGCGAAGGCATCGAGCG
>JAJUHM010000166.1 GCA_029279925.1 Aquabacterium olei | reverse complement strand
GGAATGGCCTGCTGATTGGGGGCCGCACCGGTGTAGAACACGTTCTTCTCGAGCTCTTCACCCTCGTACTGCACGGGGTAGAACAGCAGGCCGTTGTTTTCCTTGTAGACCGGCAGCACCGACTTGCGCGACACCGAGGTCCAGCAGCCGAAGGTCACGGCCACCTTGTCCTGGGTCAGCAGCTGCTTGGCCTTCTCGGCGAACAGCGGCCAGTTCGAAGCCGGGTCGACGACCACGGGCTCGAGTTTCTTGCCGAGCAGACCGCCCTTGGCGTTGATCTCGTCGATCGCCATCAGCACGGTGTCCTTCAGAACCGTTTCCGAGATGGCCATGGTGCCGGACAACGAGTGCAGCACGCCGACCTTGATGGTGTCGGCAGCCGAGGCCATGGTGCTGAAGGCCAGGCCGGCGACGCCCAGGGCGACAGCGGACAGGGACTGGACGGCACAGCGACGCGAGATGTTCATGTGAAGGCGCTCCTTTGAAGCGATGGGTTGAACGTGAACAAGAGGGAACCGGGTTCTGACTGGGGCGCCCTGCCGGGCCCCTTCGTGATCAGATGGGTTCAGTGTGCCGAGCGGGCCCTGAAGGCGGAATACGCCACATGGCGTATCGGTACGCCGCTCCTACAATGGCGGGCTGCTTGAACACCTGCCCTCCATGCCCGACCAACCCCGGCTGCACACCAACAGCCAGACCGTGACCCTCAGCTTCGAGGGCACCCTGATCCAGAGCTGCATGCGCGTGGCGGACCCGGACGACCTGGTGCTGGACTACACCCGCACGATGATGGGTGCCCTGCTCTTCAATCCGAAGCCGCGCCGCGTGCTGATGATCGGGCTGGGTGGCGGATCGATGCTCAAGTACCTGCACCGCCACGTGCCCGAGGCGGACCTGACGGTGGTCGAGATCAGCCAGAGCGTGATCGACCTGCGCGACGCCTTCCACATCCCGCCCGATGACGAGCGCCTGCGCACCGTGTGCGACGACGGCGCGAAGTTCCTGGCCAAGCCGCCCTGCGCTTACGACCTCATCCTGGTGGACGGCTTCACCGGCGATGGCATTGCCGAGCCACTGTGTTCGCGCAGCTTCTACAACCACTGCCGCAAGGCGCTGACGCCCGAAGGGCTGCTGGTGGCCAATGTGCAGGCCGACACCGACCAGACCCGCGAGATCGGAAAGCGGCTGTTCAAGGCCTTCTCGGGTTCGATGATCTCGGTGCTGTCCGACGAGGGGGGCAACGACATCGTGACGGCCGGGCCGCGCCACCTGTTCGAACAATGCCGGGCAGACTTCGAAGGACACTGGCAAGCGCTGGGGCCGGTGCACCAGGCCACGCTGGCCGTGACATCGCAGCGCATTCAGCGCGCCTTGATCAAGGGCTTTCCGATCGGGTGAGCGTGCAGGCGCGTCGCCATCCATGAAACGCGCCTGGGCCCCGGGGGGCGGTATGCTGCGCTCTCCTCCACAGCCCATGCCCTCATGACCTTCCGCTTCTGCCCCCAATGCGCCACCCCGCTGCAGGAAGAAACGCTGGACGGTGTGGTCCGCGCTCGCTGCCACGGCACCGACTGCGGCTTTGTCCACTGGGATAACCCTGTGCCTGTCGTGGCGGCCATCGTCGAACACGAAGGCAACATCATCCTGGCGCGCAACGCGGCGTGGCCTGTGCCGTTCTATGCGCTGATCACCGGCTTTCTGGAAAAGCACGATCCGAGTCCAGAAGAGGCAGTTCTGCGCGAGGTGAAGGAGGAGCTGGGCCTGGATGCCGTTCAGCCCGCCACCTTCGTGGGCCACTATGCCTTTCCAAAAAAGAACCAGCTGATCATGGCCTACCACGTGGTGGCCAAAGGCACCATCACGCTGAACGAAGAGCTGGTGGACTACAAGCGCATTCCGCCTCAGAAGCTGCGCTATTGGCCGGCTGCCACCGGCCTGGCGCTGCGCGACTGGCTGCTGAGCCAGGGACATGCGCCCGAGGCGCTGGAGCTGCCCAAACTGTGAGCCGGGCCCCACCGGGCAGCCAGAGGGCGGTCAGCGCGCCTTGAGCTGCACCACCCGGCTCATCGCCAGCCCGGCTGCGGCGGTGCGCGTTTCCACGCCCAGCTTGGCGAAGATGTGCTCGAGCTGCTTCTTCACCGTGGCCGGGCTGCTGCCCAAGATGTCGCCGATGTCGCGGTTGGTCTTGCCTTTGACCACCCAGTACAGCACTTCGCCCTCTCGGGCGGTGAGCTTGAACTCCTGACTCAGCGCCTCCATGGCGGCCTGATCCGAGCTCTCCTGCATCACCAGCAGCCATTCATCCTCGCCTGTGGGCTGATGCAGGGCAAAGCTCAGGCGCCGGCTGCCTTGGTTCACAGCCCATGCCGGCGGAACAGGCGGCGCCTCGCCGCGCTCGATGGCCTGCGCCATGCGAGGCGCGTGCAGCCGCAGCCAGTCGGCCAGTTCGGCCGGCGCGGCCGTTTCGGGCACATCGAAAAAGGCCTGCATCAGCTTGCGCGCCAGCGGCGTCTGCCACAGGATGCGGCCGTCGCTGATGCGCACCGTCATCGACGCGTGGCCGAAGGCATCCAGTGCATTGCGGGCCTGGCGAGCCTGCCGGGCGCTCTGCATGTGGGCCTCGATGCGGGCCAGCACTTCACGCGGCCGGATTGGCTTGATCACGTAATCCACCCCGCCGGCCTGGAAGGCCGCCACGACGTGCTCGGTCTCGCTGAGGCCGGTCATGAACACGATGGGGATGTGGCTGGTCTCGGCCGTGGCCTTCAGCCGCCGCGCCACCTCGAAACCGTCCATGCCGGGCATGATGGCGTCGAGCAGGATGATGTCGGGCACCATCTGCGACGCCCGCTGCAGCGCCGCCTCGCCATGCGTGGCCACCAGCACGGTGTAGCCCGCCTCGTCCAGCGCGTCATGCAGCAACGAGAGGTTGTCCGGCACGTCGTCCACGATGAGGACAACGTCGGTACGGCTGCGGTCGAGTGTCTCCAGCATGGGTCAGGTCCTGAGCGTCACGGCGCCGATTGTGCCTGCGCCAGCGCATCGTGCAGGACGGCGGCCATGGCATCCAGCTGGAACTGACGGGCCATCGTGCGCATGCGCTGCACAAAGGCCTCGCAGGCTGGCTCCTCGGCCGCGATGCGGTCGAGCGCCTGGTGCACGCCCCGCATGTAGCCGGTGTGAACCTGGTCCTCCAGGCGGCGCAAGGCGTCGATCGAAGGCACGGCTTCGGCGTCCTGGGCAACCTTGCCGGCCCCACCTGCTGCCGCGCTGGCGCCAGCGTGCGCGTCGGCCGTGCGCCCGGTGGCCGCTTCGATCCACTGCAGCTGCAGCCGCCGCCCCAGCCAGTCCAGCAACTCGCTCACACGCACCGGCTTGACGATGAAGTCGTCGGGCGTGATGCCCACGTCGTTCTCGAGCGCCTTGTCAAAGGCATTGGCCGACACGATGGCAGCCGGGGCCTCGCACAGGCGCTGTTCGCGGATGGCGCGCAGCGTGTCCCACCCATCCAGCCCTGGCATGGCCAGGTCCATGAAGATCGCGTGGGGCAAGGCCAGCGGCGGCGTGGCACGCAGCTGAGCCAGGCACGCCACACCAGAAGGCAGCGCCAGCACCTCGAAACCCAGCGGCTCCAGGATGCGCACCAGCAGGCCGCGGTCGGCCTCTTCGTTGTCGACCACCCAGATGCGCCGGCGATCACCCACATAGCCGGTGCGCTGACCGCGCCTCGGCGCCGCCTGCGCGAGCCCGGCCACCCGCACCTGCGGTAGGAACAGCCGGATGCGGAAGGTGGTGCCCGCCCCGGGGGCGCTCTGCACGCTCATCTCGCCGCCCATCAGGTCGGTCAGCATCTTGCTGATCGTCAAGCCCAGACCCGTGCCACCCGCCGAGCTGCCCGCGGCCGACGAGCCGCGCGCAAACGGCTCGAACACCTTGTCGAGCTCGTCCTGGGCGATGCCCGGCCCGGTGTCGGTGATGTCGATCTGGGCCAGCTCGCGTGCATAACGTACTTTGAACTCGACCTGCCCCGTGTGCGTGAACTTCACGGCGTTGCCCAGCACGTTGATCAGGATCTGGCGCACCCGACGCTCGTCGGCCCGCACCACCTCGGGCAGGCCGGGCGCGATGTCGGCGACGAAGCGCAGTTGCTTGGCCCGGGCCTCGGGCTCGATCAGGCTCACGATCTGATGCAGCAGGTCGGGCAGGCGAACCGGCTTCACATCGAGCGTGAGCTTGCCGCTTTCGATGCGGGCGATGTCGAGCGTGCCTTCGATCAGCGACAGGAGGTGGTCTCCGCCGCGCTTGATGACCCCGACCGCGTGCTTGACATGCTCGGGCAGCTTTTCATCCTCGTCCAGCAGCTGGGCGTAACCCAGGATGCCATTGAGCGGCGTGCGAAGCTCGTGGCTGATGGTCGAGATGTAGCGGCTCTTGGCCAGGTTGGCCTGCTCGGCCGTCTGCTTGGCCTGCTGCAGTTTTTCGTCGGTGACGCGGTGCGATGCGATCTCGCGCACCAGCAGATGCGTCTGGCGATTGGATTCCTCCTGCGCCACCTGGCGGCTCTTGTGCGTGAGCACGACCCACCACGCCACCACGCCGACCACCAGGACCAGCGCGGCAAACACCTTGGTGAAGCCCTGCCGCAGCACGGTCACGGTGTCACCGCCCAATGCCAGCACGCCATCCAGTTCGCGCACCTGCTGCTGGTAGACCAGCCCGAAGAGCCCGGCCAGCAGCGCCGTCAGCACCAGCATCACCACGCCGAACTGGCCCAGCTCGGTATCGACCCCCTGCCACAGGCGGGCCGGCAACACCTTGCGGCCCAGTGCGCGCCACTGCTCGGCCCAGCGCGCATGGGGCTTGCACAGATCCTGGCAGCGCGCGTCGAGCGAGCAGCACAGCGAGCAGATGAAGCCCTGGTAGGCCGGACACTGGGCGATGTCGTCCTGTTCGTACTCGCGTTCGCACACGGTGCAGCGGTGCAGCGCCCGCAGCCGAATCACGCGTGCCAGCGGGGTGCCGGCATCCTCTGCGGGGGCATCGGCGCACAAGGGCGCACGCGCCAGGTAGTAACGGCCCCGCGTGGCATACGCGATCAGCGGCGAGGTGACGAAGGCGACCACCATGGCGATCACGGCAGAAAACGCCTGGGCGAGTTCGCCCAGCAGGCCCACGTGCGCCAGCACCGACACCAGCGAGGCCAGCACCATCGCCCCCACACCCACCGGATTGATGTCGTACAGATGGGCCCGCTTGAATTCGATGCCGGGGGGCGACCAGCCCATGGGCTTGTTGATGACCAGATCGGCCACCACCGCCATGATCCACGCAATGGCCAGGTTGCCGTACAGACCCAGCACCTTGCCCAGCGCCTGGAACAGGTTCAACTCCATCAGCAGCAGGGCAATGACGGTGTTGAACACCACCCACACCACCCGCCCCGGATGGCTATGCGTGACCCGCGCGAAGAAGTTCGACCAGGCCAGCGAGCCCGCATAGGCGTTCGTCACGTTGATCTTGATCTGCGAGACCACCACGAACAGCGCGACCGCCGCGATCGCCCAGGTCTGGTCGGGAAAGACCTTCTCCCACGCGACGAGGTACATCTGATTGGGATCCAGCGCGCGTTCGACAGGCACGGAAAAGCTCATGGCCAACCAGGCCAGCAAGGCGCCGCCCAGCATCTTGAGCACGCCGGGAATGACCCAGCCCGGCCCGCCGACGAACACCGAGGCCCACCACCGCGCGCGGTGTGCGGCCTGCTTCTCCGGCATGAAGCGCAGGTAGTCGGCCTGCTCGCCCATCTGCGTGATGAGGGCCACGCCCACCGTGAGCGCTGCGCCAAAGCCCAGCAGGTTGAACTGGCCTTGCTGACCATCCCCGCCCGCGTAGCCTGCCAGGTCATGCAGGATGCCCGGGTGGTCACGGAACACGTAGACGAAGGGCACAACCAGCATCAGCAGCCACAGCGGCAGGGTGAACAACTGCAGCCGGCTGATGGTCGTGACCCCGTGCGTGACCAGGGGGATGACGACCAGCGCACACACGAGATAGCCCCATGCGGGCGGGATGTCGAAGGCCATCTCCAGCGCATAGGCCATGACAGCCGCTTCGAGGGCGAAGAAGATGAAGGTGAAGCTCGCGTAGATCAGCGAGGTGATGGTCGAGCCGATGTAGCCGAACCCCGCGCCACGCGTGAGCAGGTCCATGTCCACGCCATGGCGGGCCGCGTACACGCTGATGGGCCAGCCGGCCAGCAGGATGATGAGACCGGTGGCCAGGATGGCCCAGAACGCGTTGACGAAGCCATGGTCCACCAGCAACGTGGCCCCCACCGCCTCGAGCACCAGAAACGACGAGGCGCCGAACGCCGTGTTGGCCACGCGCCAGTCGCTCCAGCGCCGCGCCGACCGTGGCGTGAAGCGCAGCGCGTAGTCTTCCAGCGTCTCGGTGGCCACCCAGGTGTTGTAGTCTCGTCGAACCTTGACCACACGATGCAAGGCATCGGTGCCTGCCGCATCGGGGTGGGTCGACTCGGCCTCGGGCGGGGCCGCCACAGCGGCGCGCTGAAAGGCTGGACGTTTTTGGTCTGGGTCTTGCATAGTGGGAGGTCAAGCCGGCCTGACACCGCAATTTCAGTGCCGTCGCCCGCCTGGTCCGAGCCGAGACACCATGGAACTCACCCCCCGCGAAAAAGACAAGCTCCTCATCTTCACCGCCGCCCTGCTCGCAGAGCGTCGCAAGGCCCGTGGACTGAAGCTGAACTACCCCGAGGCCGTCGCCCTGATCACGGCCGCCATCATGGAAGGCGCACGCGACGGCAAGAGCGTGGCCGCGCTGATGAGCGAGGGCAAGACCGTGCTGAGCCGCGCCGATGTGATGGAGGGCGTGGCCGACCTGATTCCCGAAATCCAGGTGGAAGCCACCTTCCCCGACGGCACCAAATTGGTGACCGTGCACCAACCGATTGCATGATCAACGCAAACCGGGCTGCGTGCGCACCAAATTAGAGCGCGACAGCGCACTTTCCGCACCCGACGCACCGGCTCAACGCATCCTGAACCCCTCGGTGGTTTCGCACACCGCCCCCCCACCCCAGACAAGCACCATGATGAAGCACACCCTGACCTCCTCCTTGCTGGCGCTCGTTGCTGTCCTGACCAGCCTGCCGGTTCACGCCCATGAAGGTCACGGCTTGCCCGGTGTCGCCCACTGGCACAGCACGGACGTGCTCGGCTTCATCGCAGCCGCCGTGGCCGTGGGCGCGCTGGTGTGGTTCAAGGGGCGCAAGTGATGACGCCGGGTGAACTGCTCACCGACGGCCCGGACATCGACCTCAATCCGGGCCGCCGCACGTTGACCTTGGTGGTCGAAAACGCTGGCGACCGGCCCATCCAGGTCGGCTCGCACTATCACTTCGCCGAGACCAACGGGGCCCTGCGCTTCGACCGTGAGGCCGCCCGCGGCATGCGCCTGAACATCGCGTCCGGCACCGCCGTGCGCTT
>JAJUHM010000165.1 GCA_029279925.1 Aquabacterium olei | reverse complement strand
CCGGTCGGCAAGCTGCTGGCGCTGATGGTGCTGTGCTCGGCTGCCGTCGTCTGGTGGGGGCGGCACCTGCTGATGCCTTCCGCCGGCGCTGGGGCAAAGGGAAACCACGCCTGGACTTTGCCGGTGGCCCTGGCGTTGCTCCTGCTGCCTGCCCACCTGATGGTGCACGCTGGCATGAAGCTGCATTCGGACAACCGGTATCTGAATGATCTGAGCGGCGACGGCGTCTACGAGTTCTTCGCCGCGCTGCGACACAATGAACTGGACTACGAGCACTTCTACCGCAGCCTGCCGGCCGAGCAGGCCGTGCTTCGTCTGCGTCGGCAACTCGAAACGCCCCATGCCCGCCTGCTGAGCGACGCGCCCGGCGACTTCACCCGCCGCGTCGACTACGGCCAGCCCGAGCGCCGGCTCAATGTGGTGATGGTGTCGGTGGAAAGCCTTTCCGCCGAGTTCATGGCCGCCTTCGGCAACCGCGATGGCCTGACGCCCAACCTGGATCGGCTGGCACGAGAGGGTCTGCTGTTCACGCAGTTGTATGCCACCGGCACCCGCACCGTTCGCGGTCTGGAGGCGCTGTCGCTGTCCGTGCCGCCAACGCCGGGGCAGTCCATTGTGAAACGGCCGAACAACGAAGGGATGTTCTCGCTGGGCAGCGTCTTCCGCGACAAGGGGTATGACACCCGGTACGTGTATGGCGGCTATGGCTACTTCGACAACATGAACGCCTTCTTCTCGGCGAACGGCTATGACGTGGTCGACCGCATGGCGATCCCGAGCGAGGCCATCCACCACGAGAACATCTGGGGGGTGGCCGACGAAGACCTCTTCACACTGGCGCTGCAGCAGGCCGACGCGTCCTACCGGCAGGGCAAGCCGTCGTTCATGCACGTCATGACGACCTCCAACCACCGGCCCTTCACCTACCCGGATGGCCGCATCGACATCCCGTCCCACACCGGTCGGGCCGGGGGCGTGAAGTACACCGACTGGGCCATCGGCCGCTTCATGGCCGAGGCTGCCAGCCGCCCGTGGTTCCGGGACACGGTGTTCGTGTTCGTGGCGGACCACTGCGCGTCCAGTGCCGGGAAGACAGATCTGCCGCTGGAGCGGTACCACATCCCCGCCATCGTGTACGCCCCCGCGCACATCCAGCCCGCCCGCTTCGAGCGCTTGGCCAGCCAGATCGACCTGGCGCCGACGGTGCTGGGTCTGCTGCGTTTCCGGTATGACAGCCGCTTCCTGGGCTACGACGTGTTCGACCTCGAGCCGGGCCGGGAGCGCGCCTTCATCAGCACCTATCAGGATCTGGGCATCGTGCGGGACGGCGCGCTGGTGCGCCTGGACCCACGGGGCGGCGTGCAGGCCCGTCGGGTGGCTGCGGGTCGGTCGCTGAACGAGCCGGCCGACATGCCCGCCGACCTGCTGGCCGACGCGATCAGCTGGTATCAGGGGGCGGCCTGGGCTTACCATCACGCCGGTCTGAAAGCGGAAGAAAGGGTGGCGCGCCGCCATGCGGATCCTGTTAGTGGAGGATGACGGGCTGTTGGGCAACGGCTTGCAGCAAGGCCTGCGTCAGCAGGGCATGACGGTGGATTGGGTGGAGTCGGGCGAGCACGCCATCGCGGCCCTGGCTTCCCAGCGATACGACGCCATCGTGCTGGACCGTCAACTGCCCGGGGTGCCGGGTGACGCCGTGCTGACGCGGCTGCGTCTACGAGGTGACGCCACCCCCGTGCTCTTCCTGACCGCCCGCGATGCGATCGAGGACCGCGTGGCAGGGCTGGATGCCGGCGCCGACGACTACCTGGTCAAGCCGGTGGACATGGCAGAACTGGCCGCCCGGCTGCGTGCCATGGGTCGACGCGCCGCCGGGCAGGCCGCGCCGGTGTTCCGTTGGGGCAGCCTGAGCCTGGACCCGGCTTCGCGCACCGTCACGCTGGATGGGCATCCTGTTGCGCTGGCGGTGCGTGAGTTCGATGTGCTGGCCAGGTTGATCCGTTCACCGCAGCGCCCGCAATCCCAGGCGCAGTTGACCGAGGCGCTGTATGGCTGGGATCAGGACATCGCGAGCAACGCGGTAGAGGTGCACGTGCACCACCTGCGGCGCAAGCTCGGCGCCGACTGGATCATCACCATCCGTGGGGTGGGCTATGTGCTCAACCCGGCCAAGGCCGCAGCGTGACCCACTCCCTGCGAGCGCGGCTGGTCCGCAGCCTGTTGGTGGTCTTGCTGCCGGTCTGGGTCGCCATGGCGGCCTGGACGTACTGGTCCGTGATCGAGGAGGTGGACGAGATCTATGACCAGCAGCTGATGGAAGTGGCCTTGCCCTTGCTGCCTCAGTCGGTCGCGGCCTTGCACGAGTCGCTGGACGACATGCCGATCGACGAGCCCGATGGTGAGGGGGTGGACCTCGCCGTGCTGGCCTGGTCTGAGCAGGGCGCACCGCTGTACCGAAGCCCGATGTCGCCCTCCCTGACCTTTGGGGATCGGCCGCGCGACCCGGCGGGACTCAGGGTGGCCCGCACGGTGACGTTGAACGGGCATGACTGGCGCGTGTGGTGGTTCGAACAGGCGCAGATGGGGCGCTGGCTGGCCGTGCTCAAGCCCATGAACGAGCGCAACGAGCTGGCAAGGGCGATGGCGCTGGGGCTCGGCCTGCCGACGCTGGCCACCGTGCTGCTGCTGACCCCGGTGGTGCGGTGGGTGGTCCGCAGAGGGTTGAAGCCGCTACATCAGCTGGGCCGCCAGATCGCACAACGTCGGGCGGTGGACCTGACGCCCGTGAGCGAGGCGGGGCAGCCGTCGGAAACCGTGCCACTTGTGCAGGAGATCAACGCCTTGATGACGCGTCTGGCCCGGACCTTGTCGGCCGAGCGGCGTTTTACGGCGGATGCGTCACACGAGCTGCGTACGCCGCTGGCGGCATGTCGCGCGCAGATCGAGGTGGCGCGCGGTGCAGGCGATGCCGACGTGCGCGGCGTGGCCCTGGGCCACGCGTTGCAAGCGCTCGATCGTGCCACCCGCCTGACGGACGAGCTGCTGGCGCTGGCGCGCCTGGACCATGACACCGAGGCCCCTCTGAGCGCGACACCCGGCTGGCAGGCGCAACTCGATCTGGCCGCGCTGGTGCAGGATCGGGTGGCAGCGGTGGCCGTGCCGGCGCTGGCCCGAGGGTTGGAGGTGTCTCTGCAGGTCTCGGATGACGCGGCCCCGGTGGCGGGTCACCCCGACTGGATCGCCATGGCGGTCGACAACCTGCTCAGCAACGCGCTGAAGTACACGCCGGCGGGCGGACAGGTGCGGGTTGCAGTGGCGTCGGTGGAGCGCGGCATGGCCGTGGTCGTGCACGACACGGGACCCGGCGTGCGTCCGGAAGACTTGCCCAAACTGGGTGACCGGTTCGACCGTCTGGGGGCGCGCGGCGAAGGGGCCGGTCTGGGGCTGTCGATCACGCGGCAGGTGGCGGCCCGCCACGGTGGGCGCCTTCTTTTCGAAGTCGAGGGCGGCCTGCGTGCCACCCTCATCCTGCCCACGCAGGCGCCCGACGTCACGCCGCCTTGAGCAGGCCCTTGGTCTCGATGAACGAGATCACCTGATCCAGCCCGGCTTTCGTCTTCAGGTTCGTCATCACGAACGGACGGGTGGGCCGCATGCGCTTCGTGTCGGCTTCCATGATCTCCAGGTTGGCACCCACATACGGGGCCAGGTCCGTCTTGTTGATCACGAACAGGTCGCTCTTGGTGATGCCGGGGCCACCCTTGCGCGGGATCTTCTCGCCGGCGGCCACGTCGATCACGTAGATGGTGAGGTCGGACAGCTCGGGGCTGAAGGTCGCGGCCAGGTTGTCGCCGCCCGACTCGATGAAGACGATGTCGGCGTTCGGGTACTTGGCCAGCATGCGGTCGACGGCCTCGAGGTTGATCGAGGCGTCTTCGCGGATGGCGGTGTGCGGGCAGCCGCCCGTCTCCACGCCCATGATGCGATCCGGATCCAGCGCACCCGCCACGGTCAGCAGGCGCTGGTCTTCCTTGGTGTAGATGTCGTTGGTGATGACGACGAGGTCGTACTGCTCGCGCATGGTCTTGCAGAGCATCTCGAGCAGGGTCGTCTTGCCGGAGCCCACCGGGCCGCCCACACCCACGCGCAGCGGGGGCAGTTTCTTGGTGCGGCCGGGGATGTGGTGCAGGTTGCTCATGATCGGAACAGGCGGGAGTATTGCGTTTCGTGCTGGGCGCTCAGGATGGCCAGCATGGGGGAGAAAGCCTGGCGCTGCGAATCGGGCAGGGCCAGGGCGTGGTCGATGGCGTCGGGGATGGCGTCCACCAGGGCCTGCAGGATGCGCTGGCCGGCGCTCTGGCCCAGCGGCACGGCCTTGATGGCGGCCTGCACCATGTTCTCGGCCCAGCCAAAGGTGAAGCTCAACAGGGCTTCGCGCAGGGCGGCGTCGCTGTCCTGACCGGGGGCGGCGACGGGCAGGCACTGCGCCACGGCCAGCGCAAAGGCGACGGGCCAGGTGGGGGCGGGCGGCAGGGCCGCACACTGGGCCAGCCGGGCGTCGTCGGCATCGGCCTGTGCGCCACCCCCGCGGTTGCGCAACCACTCCACCAGCGAGCGGCCCATCTGCTCGGTCTGCAGCCGCAACTCGCTGGTCTCGCGGGTCTGCAGCACCCAGTCGTTCAGTTCGCGCACGCGGGCAAGGTCGTGTCGCTGCCAGGCCGGCACGGCACGTGCCACCACGGCCAGGTCGCTGCGGGCCACGGCCAGGTGGAGCTGGTCGCGCAGCCAGGCGGCGGCGTCGGCTTCACCGGTGACGCGGCCCGAATCGACCGCGGCCTCCAGGCCTTCGGAGTAGCTGAAGCCGCCCACCGGCAAGGCGGGCGAGGCCAGCCACATCAGATGCAACCGGGCGCCAGGCGAGAGCGGCGCCGGGCGAGACAGGACGCGCGGCATTCAGTGGTCGTGATCGTGGTCGTGACCACAGCCCGGGCCGTGCACGTGCGGGGCCGGTGCGGCCTTCACGGCGATGCCGATGGGCTTGCCGCGGCTGGCGCTGGCGGCGGGGGCGGCGTGATCGTGATGACCATGGCTGCAACCCGGGCCGTGCACGTGCCCGGGGGCGCCGTGGGGCGGGTTGGCCGTGCCGTGGGCGTGTCCATGGTCGTGGTCGTGCCCGCCGTGGTCATGGCTGTGGCCGTGATGCCCATGCCCGCCGCTGGCGTAGGCGCCGCCCTCGGGCTCGAACCCTTCGGTGGCCTCGCGCACCGTCAGGTGCATGGCGCGCAGCATGTCGGCCAGCACGTGGTCGGGCTCGATCTTCAGGTGGTCGGGCTGCAGCTCGATCTGCACATGGCGGTTGCCCAGGTGGTAGGCGGCACGCACCAGGTCGAACGGCGAGCCGTGCTCGGCGCAGGGCGTGATCACCAGCACCGGCTGCGGGGCCGCCTGCACGCGGATCATCGAGCCATCTTCGGCCACCAGCACATCACCGCCGCGCACCACGGTGCCGCGGGGCAGGAACACGCCCAGGGTGCGGCCCTGGCTGTCGGTGGCGTCGAAGCGGCTCTTCTGGCGCACGTCCCAGTCGAGTTCGACGGTGGCAGCCCGCTTGAGCAGCACGGAGGCCAGGCCCTGGCCTTGGGGGAGGAGTTTGTTGACGGTCAGCATGCCCGGCAGTGTGCGTCAGAACAGGAAGTAACGCTGCGCCATGGGCAACTCGGTGGCTGGCTCGCACACCAGCAACTGGCCGTCGGCGCGCACCTGGTAGGTCTGCGCATCGATCTCCATCTTCGGCAGATAGTGGTTGTGCACCATGTCGGCCTTCTTCACGGTGCGGCAGCCCTTCACGCCCACGATGGCCTTCTTCAGGCCGTACTGCTCGGGCAGGCCGGCCGCGATGGCGGCCTGGCTCATGAAGGTCAGCGAGGTGCGCTGCAGGGCGCCCCCGAAACTGCCAAACATGGCGCGGTAGTGCACCGGCTGCGGCGTGGGAATCGAGGCGTTCGGGTCGCCCATGGCCGCGGCCGCAATGAAGCCGCCCTTCATGATGATGCTGGGCTTGATGCCGAAGAACGCGGGCTTCCAGATCACCAGGTCGGCCCACTTGCCCTCTTCGACGCTGCCCACTTCGTGCGACACGCCGTGGGCGAGCGCCGGGTTGATGGTGTACTTGGCCACATAGCGCTTGACGCGCGCGTTGTCATGGCGTGCGGTGTCGCCGGGCAGGGCGCCACGCTGGGCCTTCATCTTGTGGGCTGTCTGCCAGGTGCGCAAAATGACCTCGCCGACGCGGCCCATGGCCTGCGAGTCGGAGCTGAACATGCTGATGGCGCCCAGGTCGTGCAGGATGTCCTCTGCGGCAATCGTTTCACGGCGGATGCGGCTCTCGGCGAAGGCCAGGTCTTCTGCGATCGAGGCATCGAGGTGGTGACACACCATGAGCATGTCGAGGTGCTCGTCGATGGTGTTGACCGTGAAGGGGCGCGTCGGGTTGGTCGATGACGGCAGCACGTTGGGCTCGCCCACCACCTTCATGATGTCGGGCGCATGCCCGCCGCCTGCGCCTTCGGTGTGGAAGCTGTGGATGGTGCGGCCCTTGAACGCGGCCACGGTGTCCTCCACAAAACCCGATTCATTGAGCGTATCCGTGTGGATGGCCACCTGGATGTCGGTCTCTTCGGCCACGCTCAGGCAGGTGTCGATGGCCGCGGGCGTGGTGCCCCAGTCTTCGTGCAGCTTCATGCCGATCACGCCGGCGTTCACCTGCTGGCGCAGCGCCTCGGGCTGCGAGGCATTGCCCTTGCCCAGAAAGCCGATGTTCATCGGGAAGGCCTCGGCCGCCTTGAGCATCAGCGCGATGTTGTCGGGCCCCGGCGTGCAGGTGGTGGCAAAGGTGCCCGTGGCCGGGCCGGTGCCGCCGCCGATCATGGTGGTCACGCCGCTCATCAGCGCCTCTTCGATCTGCTGCGGGCAGATGAAGTGGATGTGCGTGTCAATGCCGCCGGCCGTGACGATCATGCCCTCGGCGGCAACGATCTCGGTGCCCGGGCCGATGACGATGTCCACGCCGGGTTGCACGTCGGGGTTGCCGGCCTTGCCGATCTTGACGATGCGGCCGGCCTTGATGCCGATGTCGGCCTTGACGATGCCCCAGTGGTCGAGGATGAGCGCGTTGGTCAGCACGCAATCGCACGCGTCGCCAGCCCCCGGGCCGTTCATGCGCTGGCTCTGGCCCATGCCGTCCCGGATGGTCTTGCCGCCGCCGAACTTCACCTCTTCGCCGTAGCCGCCGGCCTGCAAGGTCAGGTCACGTTCGACTTCGATGATGAGGTTGGTGTCGGCCAGGCGCACGCGGTCGCCGGTGGTGGGGCCGAACATCTCGGCATACGCGCGTCGGGGAATGCTTGCCATCGTCAGGAATCCGGTCGGGGCAGGGTGGGGCGATGTGGAGGAAGGCGGAGTGCGTGCAGGGCGTCAGAGCGCGCCCTGAACGAGCCCGCGGAAGCCGAAGACCACGCGGTCGCCGGCGTAGTCCACCAGTTCGACGGTGCGTTGCTGGCCGGGCTCGAAGCGCACGGCGGTGCCGGACGCGATG
>JAJUHM010000164.1 GCA_029279925.1 Aquabacterium olei | reverse complement strand
TACAGCTCGAGGTCGAGGCGCGCGCCGCTCACCGACACCGTCAGCTCCAGCGTGAAGGCATGGGGCCATAGGGCGCGGGTCGCCTCGTCGTCGCGCAGCACCAGGGTAGCCTGGGCGTGGTCGCGGCCAGCCCGCTGGCTGTCCAGCGTCCAGGCGCGCTGGCGCGCCAGGCCATGGCGCGGCAGGCTCACATCTGGTCCGCGTTGTTCGAACTGGGGAAAGATCACCGGCACGCCGCCCCGCACGGCCTGTCCCGCTCCGGCCACCGCCTTGGGCGACAGGTACAGCTGTTCATCCGCCCCGGCGGGAATCCAGGACACCACGTGGCCCCCGTGCAGGAGCACGGTCGCCTGCGCGCCATCGGGCGCACGCACACACAGGGCGGGTTGCCCCAGCACCTCGGTCATCGGAAAGCTCGCATCACTCATCCCGTCAGTATCCACCCTTCGACCGGGTCCATGCCATCGGGCAGGCCGTAAGCCGGGTCGCCCGCTTCCGCCCGGGCCTGGGCCCAGGCCGCCTGCATCAGGCACAGCACGGCGTCCAGGCGGTCTCCCTTCGGGTCGGCGACCAGTGCATCGTGCTGTGCCGCGCTGAGCTTCAGGCGCAGGCCGAGTCGCGTGCGCCCCTGTTCCAGCGCCGTCAGCAGGTCCTTGCGGGCAATCAGACGGGCTTCGCTGATGTCGGTCTCGCTCTTGTAGCTGCGCCGCCCCAGGATCTCGCCGGCCAACCAGCCGGGATAGGCCTCGAGTGCGACCGCCTCGGGGCGACCGGGCCGCTGGCCGGGCAACGTCACGTCGGCGGCCACCAGCCGCATGAGGCCCTCGAAGTACATCTTGCCCACCGGCACGTAGCGGGTCTGCAGAGGGCTGGTGCTCACCATGCCCGGGCGGGCCAGGTCGGCCGTGCGGTGGACCAGGCGAGAGCCCGGTGGCCGATCGGCATGCCAGGTGACGCCCCAGCCGTCCACCAGTTTCTGGAAGCCGGCGCGGTTGCCACAGTGGGCGTGCAGGGCGCGGATCAGCCGCTCCGTTTCGCCGATGTCCTCTCCGTCCGGGGGCGGTGAGAAGCCGCGCGCAGGACAAGGGGGCAGGGGGCGGGCGCCGCTCAGCCAGTCCGGCAACATCCCGGGGCCATGGGCTTGGAGGGCATCGACGAACACCCTGGGCAGGCCGAAAGGGAAGTCGCATCCCAGGACGAAGCCGGCGCCCAGCGGGCCTTCCGCTCGGGGCGAGATCAGGGCAGCCAGGGCATCGTGGGTGGGCAATTCGTCCACGCACTCCAGCCTGACCACGGCACCCGACCGACGCCCCCAGGCCAGGGTGAGGGGTTTGCGGGCGGACGGGGCGCTGCTGAAATCCAGTCCAAGCAGCCAGCCCGGCGCATTGCCCGGGCTCAGTTCGGGCGGCTGGCGATGCACGCGGTCGCGATCAGCTCTTCCAGCAGCGCCATCGAGACCTTGCCGGACACCGCGTACGGGTCCAGCACCGGGCGCTCGGAATACTTCAACAGTGTCGACGGGTTGACCCGCGCCAGGTTGACCTGCCCCATGGTCCAGCCGGCGAAGCGCCGCTCGGTGATCTCTTCGTAATGCAGCAGCACCACATCCTTGTGACGGGGGTCACGGCAGATGTGGTTGTAGAGCTCGCTGACGGTGTCGCGACCGCCTTCCAGCACCTGCATGAAGATGTCGCCGCTGTGGCACAGCAGGCCGGTGATGCCGCGTCGGGGGTTCTCCCTGCGCGAGCTCACCAGGATGGCGTCGATGGCCTCCGGGGTCAGCGGCTCGCTCGAGCGGCTTGCATACAGCAGTCGAACCAGCATGGCTCAGCCCTTCTTGTTGTTGACGAGCGAGAGGAATTCGCGGCGCAGATTGGGGTCCTTCAGGAAGGACCCGCGCATCACGCTGTTGATCATCTTCTAGTCCATGTCCTTCACGCCGCGCCAGTGCATGCAGAAGTGGTCCGCTTCCATCACCACGGCCAGCCCATCGGGGTTCATGCGCGACTGCAGCACGTCGGCCACCTGGGTGACGGCCTCTTCCTGGATCTGCGGGCGGCTCATGATCCAGTCGATCAGGCGGGCGTACTTCGACAGGCCGATCAGGTTGGAGTGCTCGTTGGGCATGATGCCGATCCACACCTTGCCGATGATGGGGCACAGGTGGTGCGAACAGGCGCTGCGCACGGTGACCGGGCCGACGATCATCAACTCGTTGAGCCGCTCGACGTTGGGGAACTCGGTGACCGGTGGTGCGGCGTGATAGCGCCCCTTGAAGATCTCGTGCAGGTACATCTTGGCGACACGGCGCGCGGTGTCCTGCGTGTTGTGGTCGCTTTCGGTGTCGATCACCAGGCTGGAGAGCACCTCGCTCATCTTGCCCTGCACCTCGTCGAGCAGCCGCTCCAGCTCGCCGGGCTCGATGAACTCGGCGATGTTGTCGTTGGCGTGAAAGCGGCGCTGAGCGGCCTTCAGGCGCTCGCGGATCTTCACCGAAACGGGCACGCCCTGGTCGTCGTCCGCGGCGGCAGGGGAGGGGTCGATGGCGCGCAAGGAGGGGCTGTTCATGTTGTGTGGGTCCGGTCGATGGGGCGAGGCCGCCACAGGCCTGCGCCAAGCAGTGCGCTAGATGATGCCCGCACTGTAGCCTGACAGACATTGCCTGAGGGATTCGAGGGTATCCGCATCGCGCAGCGGTTTGTCGGTGCGCCAGCGCAGGATGCGGGGAAAGCGCACGGCCAGGCCGCTCTTGTGCCGGGGGCTGGGCGCGATGCCTTCGAAACCCAGCTCGAACACGAGGGACGGCCGCACCGCGCGCACCGGCCCGAACTTCTGCAGCGTGGTCTGGCGGATCACCTTGTCGACCTGGGCGATCTCGGCATCCGTCAGGCCCGAGTAGGCCTTGGCAAAGGTCACCAGCTGCAGCCCGTCGGGGTCGGGTGGCTGCCCGGCCGAAATCGCCTCCAGCACCGACTGCACCTCGGCTTCGTCGCGCGGCGGGCGGCTCCACACGGCGAAGGTGTAGTCGGTGTAGAGGCTGGCGCGCCGGCCATGGCCGGCCTGGGCGTAGATCAACACCGCGTCGACCGTCATGGGCTCGGTCTTCCACTTCCACCAGATGCCGTCGCTGCGCGTGCGGCCCGTGCCATAGCGGGCCGCACGGTGCTTGAGCATGAAGCCCTCCACGCGCAGGGCCCGGGCTTGCCGACGCAGTTCGGCCAGCTCGGCCCACGCCTGCGGCGTTTCGGGGCGGCTGGCCAGTGGCGACAAAACGAGGTCGTGCAACGTGGTGACGTGCGACTCCAACAGCTGGCGGCGAAGCAGCTGTGGTTGCGCTCGCAGATCGCGGTGCGCCCAGGCCAGCAGATCGTAGGCCACGAAGGCGCAAGGCACCTTGGCGAGCCACGCCGCGGTGAGCTTCTGGCGGGTGATGCGCTGCTGCAGCATGGCAAATGGCGCGGGCGTGAAGGGCAGGCCCAGCGCCGCGCTCGGTGTGGGCTCGATGGCCAGGATCTCGCCATCGAGCACCGTGCCATCGGGCCAGTGCTGCGCCAGTGCGGCCAGATCCGGAAAACGTTCGGTGATCAGCTCCTCGCCGCGAGACCAGATGCCGACCTCGCCGCCTCGGCACACGATCTGCGCGCGAATGCCGTCGAACTTCCATTCGACCAGCCAGTCGTCCGACGGGCCGATGGGCTGCTCCGGTTGGTCGGGCGTTCCCCCCTCCTCCAACGGGTGGGCTAGAAAGAACGGGTAGGGCTGCGTGCCTTGCGGCTCGTCGGTGTCCCCTTCCAGCGGCGCCACCAGCCGGGCGTAGGCATCGGCATCTGGAACATGGCGGGCATCGGTGTAGCCCATCAGGCGTTGGGCCACCACGGTGGCCGGCACCCCGCTGTGCTCGGCCAGCGAGCGGATCACCAGTTGCTTGTTCACCCCGACCCGCCAGCCGCCGCCGATCAGCTTGATCAGCACGAAACGCTGTGACCAGTCCAGCGGGGCCATCCAGGCGCGCAGTGCCACCCGCTGGGCTTCCAGCGGCTGCCCTCGCAAAGGCAACAGGCGGTCGTGCAGCCAGCGATGCAGGGGCAGGGCCGTGGCATCGGCGTCGTCGCCCGCGGCCGCAGCGGGCAGCAGATGGGCGATGGTTTCGGCCAGGTCGCCCACTGCCTGGTAGCAGACGTCGAACAGCCACGCATCGACGCCGGCCGCGTCAGCCGCCCACTCCCGCAAGGCCGTTGTCGTGATGGCCCGCCGCGGGCGTCCACCCGCCAGGAAGTACACGGCCCAGGCAGCGTCATCCGGCGCGGCTTCGGCCCAGTAGCGCGTCAACGACGCGATCTTGTCTCGCGTGGCGGTGCTGGCATCCAGTTCGGTGTAGAGCTGCGCGAATCGCTGCATCCCGCCAGACTAGCACCCCCGTGCAGTACCGGGAGGGTGCGTCAATCGGCATGACAGGCGGGGTCTTTCGGGTGCCGGACGCAGTGACGGGCGAGGCAGGTGGCTGCTTCTGCGCCGCCCAGCCGCGTGCAAGACGCGGCAGGGGCAGCTTGCGGACGCGTGCGGGCGTGCGCCATCACGGCCTGAACCAGGGCGACATCGTCCTCTGCCGGACGGGTGCTCCCCGGCGTCGCTCTCTGGGCGCGCTGAGCCACCTGCGAGTCCCCTGCCTTCGGGCGTGACGGGGCCCGCTCGGTGTTGCGCCGGGCGGTCGGGCTGCCGGCCTGCGTCGCGGTCTTTTCTGCCGTTGCGGCCTTGGCGGTCTTCGTTGAACTGGTGGCGGTGCCCCCCTGGGGCGACGGCGGCGCCGAGGCCCCGGTCGGGGGCGCCGGCATGCGGGCTGCCGCCCCGTCTACGCCGGCCAGCGGCACGTTCTCGATCCGCGCCGCGGCCGGAGGGGCCAGGGCCGCGAGCGGGCCGGCTGGCGGGATCGCAGCCATGGCCAGCGACGTGGCCGAGGCAGGTGACGCGGGTGAGGCGGCCGAAGCGGGGGGGGCGGCCATCGACGCGCGGGCCGATGAGGACGACGGCGGGGCGGGCACCGGGCCCGCCGAGCTGGACGTCGTGGCCGAGGAGACGGTCTGTTTGCCCGCTTCCGGGTTGCCTTCGCTCACGACCACCGCGAACACGGCGAGCAGGGCCAGGGCGCCGGCACCCATCAGCCCCAGCGCAAGCCGGGGCAGCCAACTGCGCCGGGCGCGCGGGCGAGATCGGCGTGCGGGCCCCCGCGAGGGACGCTGTGCCGATTCCAGGGTTGACAGCAGGCGCACAGAGGCGGGCCCCTCCGAAAGGCCAGGGTCCGGATGGTCGGGGTCCATGCCTGCAAACAGGCTGGGGCGATCGAGCGAGGGGCGTGCGGATCGGGCAGGCGAGGTGTCGTCTGCCGGGCCGGGTGTCCGGCCGTGGTCGTGGCTCAAGCCAGTCTCCCTGGTGACTTGTTATGGTTGAATCGCGAGATTCTACGAATCACAGTCACAGGGACGGCACCCCCCTTGCGGGGTTGCAAGCATTGGTTACCAGAAGATGCAGGCAGGGTGGATATGGATCGGCCTCGTGCTGGGCTGCGTGGCGCTGGCCTCCGTGGTCTTTCCGGGTTGGTGGGCGGGCCCTTGGGGGCAGTTGCGCATGCGGTGGCGCCGCCGTCACGCCTGGACGTGGCGCTGGCCGCGCTGGGATCCCCGCGTCCCGCGGCCGAGGGTGGCTCATCCGGCGAGCGGGCAGCGCCTGCCGTGGCGCATGCCCGTCCTGGCGATGCTGATCCTGGCCTTGCCGGTGGTCGGCGTGCTGGCCTGGAGTGCGCGGGGCCCTCGCATGCTGGACGGCTTCGACGACAGCGCGGCGGCCTCCGATGACCGCGTGGCTCAGCTGTTGGCCGGCGAGCAACTGGTTCCGCCGCCTCCCTTGCCGCCGGAGGTGTTCACGACGGCCGAGGTCGAGATCGAACGGCCCATGCTGTCGCTGGCCGACCGCCGCTGGGAACAGATGGACCCTGGCTTTGTGCAGCGCCTGCTCCTGGTCTTCAAGATCATGAAAGAGGAGCACGGCTACGACATGGTCCTGCTGGAGGGCTGGCGCAGCCCCGAACGCCAGAACCAGCTGGCAGCCAAGGGCGCGAACGTGACCATGGCCACGGCGTGGCAGAGCTATCACCAGTGGGGCCTCGCAGCCGACTGCGCCTTCGTGCGCCAGGGCAAGCTGGTGATCTCCGAACGTGATCCGTGGGCCATGGAGGGCTACCGCCGCTATGGCGAGGTGTCCGAGCGCGTCGGCCTGAACTGGGGCGGGCGGTGGCAGATGATGGACCTGGGCCATGTCGAGTGGCGCAAGCCCGGCATTCGGGAGGCCATGCGGGCGGCCCGGCAGGGCTCCTGACGGGTTCGCTCACACTCGACACAAGCCGTAACAGCTGACCTGCTTTAGAGGGGGGCGAGCGGCCGCGATCGCCCCTTAGACTCGCCCCGCGCGGCCAGTCCGCGCCACGACAACGCAAAGCAGACAGGGAGCGCAGGCCATGGGCCGACCATTCATCGTCCTCGGTGACGTCACCGACCACGGCGGGACCGTCGTTCAGGCGTCGGCCATGACCGACACCCATGGGCGGGGTATCGCGCGGGTCGGCGACAAGGTGACGTGCCCGCGCAAGGGCCACGGCGGCACCACCGTGATCGTCACGGGCGATCCGACCATGCTGATCGATGGCATGCCAGCAGCCCGCCATGGCGACAAGTGCGCCTGCGGGGCCACGCTGATCGCCAGCCAGGCCGTGTCGACGGACCTCTGAAGCGCACACGCAGTCAACGGGACAGGTGGCGACCGGGCCAGGCACGGCGCACGCCGCCCCCGGTCATCAATCAGGCAGTTCAGGCATGACCAAGGTATGGAAAGTGGCGGGGGTGTGGCTGTTGATCGCCGCCGTCGTCTGGCTCTTCACCGTGTGGCGGTGGCAGACCACCGACGTGGCCGTGTCCGACCGCGACATCGTGCTGCAGCTGCTGGTTCTGCCGGTGTTGTTGACGGCCTCGCTGGTCGGCGCCCTCTGGGGGCTGCGGCACGTGCGCGCGGCCGCCTCCTCGCAGCCTGCCGCGCCGGCGGCACAGGCAGTGCGATCGCCCCGGGCCACCCAGGGGGCGGTCGGATCCGATGAGGCGCTGCGCGAGGCGCAGGCGTGGCTGCTGGCGTCCGCTGTCGTGCTGCCAGTGGGCAACCGCTCAGACGCCGCCTGGTCCGCCTTGTGCGGGCAGCCGCCCCGGCCCGGGCTCGACCCCCATCTGCTGGACCACGACGGGCTGCCGGTCTTCACCAGCCGGGCGACCTGGGTGGACGAAGCCTTGTCTGAAGATGACGGAGCGCCTGCCCCGGGTGGTCATGTGCCGCCCGTCCGGGTGCAGCGTGCCTGGCAGCTTATGCAGCCCGTGCTGGCCCAATTGCTCGAGGAGGTCGTCCTGGCAGGGCCGGAGGCCCCGTCCGCGTCCCTCGCTGCGGCCCCCCTCTCGGAGGAGCCGGTTTCGATGAAGGCCCACCTCGCGGGTGTGGCGGCGCCGGTGTCCGCGCAACAGCGGATGGCCCATGAAGCGGGGCGGCCCTCCCTGACCGTGCGGCTGGTGCTGCCTTCGGCCTGGAC